>JAGXIP010000036.1 GCA_024635585.1 Saccharicrinis sp.
ATATTACGACGAATACCCCACGAAGGGATAATGAAAATATTGGGATTCACTCCGGCACCAGCAGACGATAGTGAAGCGCCAGGGACGTAACCACATAGCAAAGAAAATCGGTTTCCGCTGTTGCCATCAATCCGTTTGCCTTTTTCTAAGCGCTTTTTAAGGTTGTAATAATAGCGAGGCTCAAGTCCCAAAACTGGATAAACAACCCATTCGAATCCAGCGCTAGATGATGACCAGCCAAAACCAAAGCCAAGTTCTGAGCGCAGGGCAATGGCGTTTGTTAATTTGGTCTCGTTATATATGGATAAAGGGCTTATGCCAATTTGTACGCCATAGATGCTTTTTTCAACACTCGCTTCTTGGGCTGAATTAGTCGTGAGTAAAATGCTCAGGAGTACTAAGGTTAAAAGAGTTTGTTTCATGGTTTAGTTTAAAATTTGTATTTGGCTACAATGCCCATTCCGAGATAATATCTGTTATTTTTGAACAATGGGTTATATCTCATTTCTGGTTCTAACAAAAGTTTATCTGCTATTTGTATTGGTTTACTCACCTTTAAAAGTAAACCGTAATTCAATTTGGGGTTTATGGTATAGGAGGTTATCTTTAAATTGGCATTATCACTTCTTTCGTTCCAACCAATAAAGTAGTCAAAATTCGGCCCAACAGCAATGTTTACAATTTTTGAATAGTATTTATACAATATAGGCAAGGAGAAATAAACTTCGGAGATGCTAACATTAAAATCTTCTGCGTTGCTAACATTATTAGTCTCTGTAATTAATGTTGAAACCCAACCCAGAGTGTATGTTCTAAAATATAAACCTGTTTCAAATCCGCTATGATTGGTCATTTGTCGCTCAAATAGTAAACCAACCCCGGAACGAAAGTTGTTATTAGAGGTCCATTCCTTCGTATAATTAACACCAACATAGCTTGGGTTTTGAGAATAGACAAAGTTGGTTAATTGAAAAAGGAATATTAATAAAATTGAGAAACTAAAGATTATTTTGGTCATATGCTTAATTCTAATTGATGGTATTTGAAATGTAATTATAAAAAACCTATTTAACCGTGAAATATAAATTACATTCGATTAGTGCAGCAATAATAAATAAAAAAAATAAAGTACAAAGTGTTTATTAGTAAATATTTAAATTTATTGATAACTAATTGCCTCAAAATGTCCAACTATAACTTACTGAGGGGATAATGGGAAATAGGGTTTGCTTGTACAAACGGGGCTCTGTTTCGTTCCATCCATCTCCTTCTATGTCGGTGCCCCAGAAATAATAATAGGCATTTTGCCGGTTGTAGAGGTTGTAAACGCTCAGACGCCATATCCGCTCGCCATGGCTTCTTTTTTTGATAAAGTTTACGCCTACGTCCAAACGATGGTAGGCTTCCATACGGGTGCTGTTTTTACCGTTGTATATTTCCACACTAACATAGGGTTTTTCGTATTCGCCATTGGGTTCGTGGGGTACCATGTAATGCTCCTTTGCCAAAGTGATTGCATTGCCCGAGTTATATACCCACGAGGCAAAAAAATCGATACTGGGCTTTATCTGGTGCTGTACCACAATACTAATGTCGTGCGGACGGTCGTAGCGGAATGGGTAGCGTCTGCCTTGGTTTATCTCCTGAAACTGCCTTGTAGTTTCAGAGAGCGTATAACCTATCCACCCCGTTGTTTTGCCCGTATTTTTCTTGATAAAAAATTCGATGCCCTTGGCAGTTCCCCGGCCTTTGCCTTCTACATGGTTTTCCCAGTTGCCCAGGCCCGTAAAATACGACACCCCGTCCTTGAACGAAATCAGATTGTCCATCTCCTTATAATAAGCCTCAACACTCATTTCATATTTTTTATCGGCGGTGGTATGCGCCCATCCCAACGAGTATTGAACTGACAATTGCGGGGCAAGCGTTTTTGTGGGCGGCAGCCAATAATCCGATGGCATACCGGTACTGCTGCCCGTAAGCAGGTGTACGTTTTGCTGCATTTGGGCGTAGCCTAGCTTTAACGAATGACGTGGAATGAGATTGTAATTGAGCGCAAGACGAGGCTCTAGACTTAGGTATGATTTTTTATTCACACGGTAATTGGCATACCTTAAACCAGCGTTAAAACTAAGGTTGCGCATAAGCTGAATTTCGTTTTCGATGTAAATATTGGCCTCCATTGCCTCTTCGCGGTAGTTTACCTCAGTTGAGTCGTTGGTAATCCCGTCCATGCTTTGTTTGTTGTTCATCTGCGATGGCAGGTAATGATGATAAATCACATTTGTCCCCGTGCGCAGGGTATATGAATTGCTCACAAACCAATCAAAATCTGTTTTTAAGGTCACATCCGAAACCTTTGATAAAAATTGATAATCGGACTTAATGCCAGTGCCCTTGTAATTCTGCATCATGGTATCGCGATACTGTGTGAAGGATGCCGTAAGGTTGTTAAATAGTTTTGGGTTAAAAACATGGTTCCAACGGAGTGCTCCCAGCGTATTGCCCCAGCGCAGTTTCCCTTTGGCCGAAATGTCACTGTCCTTTGGTTTAAAGGATGTGATGCTGCGGTCGTCGCCCATATAAAAGCTAAGGTAAAGGCGGTCTGCATTACCCAGTTTGTGGTTGTATTTGGCATTTACATCAAAAAAGTTATACCCCATGCCTGCACCGTTAAAAATCAGTGGCGTTATTGGGCGCATCAAAATATCGTACATCATGCGGCGCACCGAAATAAGATAGGATGAAGTATCTTTTTTTACAGGACCTTCCAATGTTAGCTTTGATGATACCAAGCCTACCGTGGCATTACCTTTAAACTGGGTGGCGTGGCCGTTTTTCATGCGCACATCCAATACCGACGACAAACGCGAACCATAACGAGCCGGGAAACCTCCTTTTATGAGGGTTACATTTTGGATGGCATCGGGGTTAAAGGTAGAAACAAAACCGCCCAAGTGGCTCACGTAATAGAGCGGCACATCATCCAATAAAATTAGGTTTTGGTCCGGACTTCCGCCCCTGACGTACATGCCGCTGCTGCCCTCGTTGCCTTGACTAACGCCGGGAAGCAACTGCAGTGCTTTTATCAGATCAACCTCGCCACCCAGCGCGGGGAGGCGTTGTACTTCCTTCATGGTGAGCTGCACGGTGCTTACCTCGGCTCTTTCTTCAATGGGCTTTTGGGCGTTTACATGTACCTCTTGAATAGCTAAACCTGGTTGCAATTTAATGCGTACCAAGGTATCGTGCAGTGCATTAAATTCGGTATTGTAGTTTGCATAGCCCACGTACGAAAATTGGATACTGTACTTTCCTTTGCCGGGATTACTCAAGTTAAAATATCCAAAGGCGTTGCTGGCTTGTCCTTGTTGGGTTTCGGCACAATATACGCTTACGCCTATCAAGGGCTCGCCTGTGGCGGCATCCGTTACATAACCGGATATGTTTACCTGTGCCGATAGTGTGCCCGCCAGCATGGTGCACACAGTGAGTATGGTTATAAAGCGCATTACAGATTTTTAGTGTGGGTGACTTGGCTGTAAGCGGCAAAAATGCCGTAGCCATTGATGATGTTGGTATAGGCATCGCTGGGGTTGCCAGTGCCATCCCATAAATCGCCAGCCTGATTGTCGAGGTTGGGGTACAAGCGTTTTTTAAACTTAAAGTACTGCGCCGAAACCGTCCTCAACTCTACTTCTACTTGGTCGATAGCATTGTATTCGTCATCTATTAAATTATAAAAATCAAAGGTGAGGGTGTGGCTGTTTCCCTGCATGAATTCGTTGGAAAACAATAGGCCCACTTTGCTAAAGCTTAGGTTGACTATGCCTTCATTCCTCACGGTTATATCATGGCTTTGTAGACTTTCGTAATAAACACTGCTACTACCTTCCTCATCTAAATTGGATGGATCATTAACCGTGCTTTTCATCCGCAACTCAAAAAAGGTAGGTGCATCGGGGACATTTTTTATAGCGATGATAATACTAGAGATGTTTTCGCCTTCGTTATCTACGCTGGATATTGGAATGTATTTTTTTATGCTGAAATCTATCGGACGGGGTATAGAGTCGCACGCATGTACGGTTTCGTATCCTTCGACACTGGCCTTAACGGTATATTTTTTGCCATATTGGGCTTTTATATTTGAGCGATACAAGGAATCTTTTACTTGTACCAAAGGATATTCCTGCCCGTCCACTTCAATATTTACCTGCGCTTTAGTTTTTAAGGTGTAAATCGTGTCCTTGGAAGATACTGATTGGGTTAGCAATACGCTAATAGGTTTATTGGCTGTAATATAACTACCGATAACTAATTTGGGTTTGCGCTTGGGCAAATCAATATTCACTTCTTTAAAGCACGAACTTAGGAGGAGAAGTAGGAGGAGCGTAAGTGATAGTTTCATAAGTAATAAGAAATGCCCAAATGTACAATGCCTAACTTGCCGTAACCAGCTTCTGCAAATACAGAAAATGAATTTGATATATTGGTTCTTACGCCACCGTATAATCCGTATTCCCATGAACTGTCGTGTGTGTCTGAGTGCTGTGTATGTGTTATTTTGTAGGTATTCATTCCTACTATCGCAGACGCATATGGTTTGATTTTCACGTTTGGCTTTAATAGGTAAAATCGGTTTGAAAGACCCAAATGATACTTCTTTGATTTACGGTTAAAACCAATATCATTATCAAAGTCGTAACCTATATAAATGCCTGTTGAAAATTTTGGTGACACATAGTAATTACCCTGTGCAAAGCATTGGAAATGAGTATATGCGTCATCGGATGTATATAAATCAATCTCGAATTTATTACCTTCTTTTTGTTGCGAATAGCAAAAGAGTGGAGCGATAATAAGAAAAATTACAATAGTTGTGAACTTCATCTTTTAATAATAATTTGTTTATTTTTGAATACAAATGAACGAACTTCATTTCGATACGCAGCTTATCAATTATGATTAACAGTGACTTGTTTTATCATTTAATAAATTAATAGTTTTGGTGCGTAATAAAATAAGAAGAAAAGAGTTGTAAACCCTTTTCTTCTTATTGGCTTTTTAAGTACAACTCAATATTAGTAATACTTTATCAGATTCAATAGGTTCGGTATCTTCTAAGTTTATTCTGCCTTCATAATCAAACCAAACAGGTACACTTGCCCAATCAACACGACGTGTTCCACTATAAGGTCTATGCGATATTTCATCTCCTTGTTTAGAAGCGTTTATGAAATTTTCTCTATCGAATTTGGAGGTATTTCTTCTGCGTCTCTTGTATTTTGCATTTTCAGTTTTATAATGCAGTTTATAATGCAAACCTCCACTATCCCGCTTCTCTAATTTAAATTTAATAATTATGGAATTATACCAACCCGCTCTTTGAAAACAAACTTTGGCCTGTATTCTAGACATATCATTGCTACCACCCCACATATTTGGTTGAGGCCAAAATGCCCATTCTTTTTTTTTATCAGTATTATTACAATATCCTTTCAAAAGTGCTTGTCTTTCACCTGTCTTGATTACTTCAAGCACGTCTTGTGCCCAATTAACCGTCATTTCTTTTCCTAACAAACCACTCGTGCTTTTTAGCCTGGTATGGGTTGGGGTAATCGTTGTAGTTTTTTCCAGAATGTTGGTGGTCAATAAATACCCCGCTACAATTACCTGTTTGTCTTTGTTCATGAGTGTACCCAATAGGTCGTCATCGACCAAATAAGTTTCTGATTTAGCAGCACAACTAGTTCGGTAAGAAGTATAACCTAAGTTAGTTTCAAACTGGTTAAACTTTTCGTCCCCAATAACATTCAAATAATCAATACATTTTTGGAGAGATTTTTCATTTTCGAATGACAAAATACCGTTGTCTACATTTACTTGTATAGAATCCGGAAGAATAATTGATTTCTCTATATCCATTTTTTCTTGCGAAATGTCCTTATTGAATTTATTGTCTTTTTCACAAGAATTGAGTGCTGTCATTGCAATTAACGCAACGCACAGGCTACTTTTTAATTTCATAATCATTACTTTTACAAATTATTACTATGGCTTGGCTTTGCAAATATTGTTTGATGTGAGAGTCTTCATTTATTTGTTAAAGCCAAGTTTTTGTTCTGCTCTTTTAATTCATCCAATCTTCAAAGTCATATATCGCAGAACTCTTTATAGAACCTTAGAAAATGACGGGTTTTAGTTTAAATATTTACATAGACACTCCTTTCTCTATTTTTTCAATTGAACAATGGAAATATATTACATTAAATTAATAATGCAATGATAAATAAAAATAAAAGAAAGCGCAAAGAATAAATAGTAAATATTTAAATTTATTGATAAAGAGGTTTGGGTGGGGCGGTATAGGGTTGGCGGCTATTGTTTAGGCTGGGGAAGAAGCTATTTTTATTTACTTAGCAAGTAACATTTGTTAATAAGTAAAGTGACAGGTAGTGGCGTTCTTTATTAATATAGTGGTTAAAATCTAACTCAGCATCAGAATAACCAATCCAGCTAAAATTCCTGCCAGGAGTATTGCTTTACGTGCAATGTTACGTTCTTTAAATATCCATGCTCCAAAGGTAAATGCAACAATTACACTGCC
>JAGXIP010000037.1 GCA_024635585.1 Saccharicrinis sp.
AATACTTTGACGTTTACACTGGGTTTAAATGGATTGCTGATAAAATTAAACAATACGAAGGCACTAAAAAATACATTTGTGGTGGAGAAGAAAGCTATGGTTTCCTTCCTGGCGATTATGTGCGCGATAAAGATGCCGTGGCTTCCTGTTCCATGTTTGCCGAAATAGCAGCCTGGGCAAAGGACAATGGCGTTTCGCTGTTCGAATTGTTACAAAACATCTATCTCGAGTATGGTTTCTCCAAAGAAAAAATGATTTACATTGTTCGCAAAGGTAAATCGGGTGCCGAAGAAATTCAGCAAATTATGAAGGATATGCGCGAAAATCCACCCTTGGAGTTGGCCGGATCTAAAGTATCTATTGTGAAGGATTATGCCGTTTTAAAAGCATTCGACAAAATTAAAGGAACAGAAAGTGCCATTGATTTGCCCGAAACATCGAACGTGTTACAATTTTTTACCGAAGACGGATCTAAAATAAGCGTTCGTCCATCGGGTACCGAGCCTAAAATTAAGTTTTATTTTGAGGTGCGTGGTTCCATGAAAAGTCGCGATGAATATTATAACGCGGATGCCGCCGCGGAGCAAAAAATAAATGCTATCGTTAAGGATTTAAAAATAGATTAATTTACTCACCCCGTGACTATGTGCAAGACACCAATAGTCACGGGGTGAGTATTTTGCCACTGCAGTTAATTTGCAGGCATCATTTTTATTTTTGGCCTATACGCTGGTATTCCGCCGATAGGTAAAACATAAAACGGCATAGACTCACCATACTGGTTTTGAACGATGATGGTAACATTATTGTTTTTTATAAATGTCGTTTGGTTTTTTATAAATTGTATTTGTATAGATGTGTTTTTCTCTTCTTCATCAATCTGAAATTCATTGTACATCCAATTGTCTTCTCCTGAAACATCGGCAAGAATACCATTTTTTGCTACAGATATAATTTTCATTACCCCATCGTTGTCCCAATCAAAATTGGATATTTTTATCGAAACAGTCCTATCGTCAATGTATGGATAGATTTGGCAGGTATGATTTTTATTATCAGGCAATCGAAAAGTATATTCATATGTAAACATATTTCCGCCTTCCACCACAAGGTTCTTCGATTCGTTTCTGCTCAAAAAATATTGATATAGGTTGCCATCATCACCGGCGCCACCATCGGCAATAATTTTGAACATGTAACCATTAAATTTCTCGATGTATTCTCCTTCTATCGGATTAAAAGGTCCAAAGGTGTACCATTTTCCATCGTATTTTGATTCGTTTCCAAAGGTTTTTGAGTCTAATAAAATCCCTCTATTAACATCATTAATTGATTCTGCGCCTTGCGTACCTATGCTAGACCAACACTCAGACCCACCATAAATCATAAAGCTTGTTTTAGTATCGAATGCCCCTTTGTTTTCATCAAACAAACCACCTATGTCGGGATCGTAAACTCGAATATAAATTTCTTTGGTTTGTTCTTTGGGTATGAGTGCAAAAAATATTTGTTGAAAATTGTTATCACCCCATGAGGTTTCTGAATCTTTACCAAAGGTTGCTAAAAATGGAATTTTTTCGTCAACACTAGGCACACTTTGAGCCACGCTTAACTGACTTAGAAGAGTGAAAAAGATCAAAATGAGCCAATTACTATTTGCTTTGCTCCCTTTGATAGTAGATATATAAAAATATTTCATGTTTATAATTGATTTTTTTGCCACATGGAACTCGCCATTACAATCATTCCCCTTTGTGAGAAGCAACTCTCATGGCTCGTTTCATGTGCTTTAAATGTCTATTATGGGTGGGATCTATTTTTATTTGATAATCAATATTTTTCTGAAGACACACGTTTTTTGCATTTCTCCGCTACTATTAGTTTCCCCAACCAAACCTAACTTTACTATATATTCACCAGCCTTCATAAATTGATGAGATATAGACGCACCGGAGCGGTCAAAACCATTGCCAAAATCCCATAAATATTCTTTTATTTCAAAGTTTGGCAAATTAGTTTTTAATCCATCAAAAAATATGGTATCACCAACAAAGGCATTCTGTTCAAAATTTATATATGCCTGTTCGAGTTCATGAAGTTCTACTTCGTATGAAGAAGGTATATTAATTGTATCACCCGTTTGTTCGTTCATTACCCTCAAAACCACCGAATATTTACCGGGACCAGGGAAGCAATATTTCACCTTTTTTCCCAATATTTTTTCATCATCCCCAAACTGCCATTCATAAACGGAAGAAGAAGAAATTGTATCTTTGATAGATATATTTTCATCGTAAAAAACAAAACAATAATTATTTTCTTGCTGCTCAAGGCAAGGGTCAAAAGTAACTTTGTTTCGTTCAAATCGAAAGATATCATCCGTTCTTTTCCTATTCGACGAAAAATATCCACTTTGCATATTGTCGTTGGTGATAAACCCAAAGTCGTCAGCCGGACTATTTATGCTACTATCTAAATGTTCAGGCAACTGCCATTTACCATTAATTTGTTGCGTATAAAAAATATCTTTTCCTCCAAAACCTGCATGACCCTCCGAAGCAAAAAATAATTTTCCTGAATTACTGATAAAAGGATAAGTTTCGTCAAGCGATGTGTTCACCGTTGTTCCCATATTAATTGGCTCACTCCATTTACCATCTATCATCTCACAATAATAAATATCATATCCTCCATGTCCCTGTGGCATATCCGAGCTGAAAAATATTTTTCCCCCATCGGCAGATAGCGAAGGTGATACCAAAGAATACTCTTCATTATTATGGGGAAAAGGCGTAATGTTTATCCAATTTCCATTGGAATAATTGGCCGAAAATAAACCGATTTTATTATCCGCGCTGTTGATATCCTTTCGTTTGCCTTGAACATATATATTTCTAGAAAAAAAAATTGTAGTCATATCGCTGTTAAAAGTAGCAGGCCCATCATTGAAATGAGTAATCAACTCTTTGGCAAATAATTGAGGTGCATTCCATCTCCCATTTCTTTTGCTATCCACAAAAAACATGTTAAATAAAAAACCACCCTCGTTTTCATATTTTCGCATAGAATTAATGGGACGATTGGAACAATAAACTAACTTACCATCAATAAAATAAGGGGAGAATTCGTCATATACCGACGAACTAAACGAAGTTTTGTGTACATCATACCTCGGCGCCTGAGCATATACATAACCAGACGGACAAAAGCTTGCAATCCAACACAGGGAAATGAAAACATGTTTCAAATCAGAGCGCATAAATATTATCAATAGTTTTACAATCATAGCATTTGCTTCTATCGGGGCAAAACAACCTGAGTTTTATATTTTAAAATATATTTTAGCATAATCTCATGCGAGTTATTTAAAAAATGCTGTTTATCTCCCATTTCAAAATCATAAGCGTAACCCACACTTAATTGGTGGTCAATTTTACAGCTCAGCAAAGCAGCCATTGTCCCTTCTGTTCTGTAATTTGCACCAATCCATATTCTATCACTTATCGCCAATTGAGGCGTAATGTTGAATTGCAAATCATTACCATTAAAAAATCGCGCCATTATCGATGGCTCAAAAGTTACTTGCGAATGTAATCTAATTTGGCAACCTCCATAACCAAAATAGTTATATTTAGATTCATCTTGAATGGATTGATAGTTTTGAGAAGATTCATCCCAATTATAGGATAGTAGTTCGGGAACAGAAAATCCGAGATAATACTTTTTAGCACTATAATAAACGCCAGTACCAAAATTAGGTTTTGTTGTACTTTGTCCTAATCCGTTTATAAAATCGTCCTCGGGATGTTCGGCCACCAACCTTGAAGGAGAAATATCCATTCGTACGGCACTAACCGAAAGACCCAATGCCAGCACTCCCCTTCCGAGTTCAATACGGTATGCATAATTTCCCCTTAATGTAGTATGATTAACTATTCCATAGCTATCCGAAAGCACCAAAATTCCCAAACCCATTTTATCATTCTTAAATGGTGCGTGAGCCGAAACGGAAACTGTTTTTGGCGAACCTTCAAAACCAAACCATTGATTTCGATATCCCAATGTCATGCTCAAAGCACCGTCTTTTCCGGATTCGGCAGGATTGATTACAATACCATGGTTACTATATTGGTTCGATACGGGATACAATTGTCCGCTAGCACTGTTCGCAAAAAACAGAAGCGTGAACAAGATAAGCCATGTAACAATTTTATCTTTGAATGAGCACATAGCCTTTTATTACTTTTTTGTTAGCAAATTCTAAATAATAGTAATACGTGTCATTCATTAATTCATTTCCGTTTGCATCTCTCCCATTCCATTCGTTTTTGTAGTTATTACTTTCATAAACCTTGTTGCTCCATCTGTTAAATATTACAATGTGTATGGGGCCCAAATTATCAATATCCTTAATAATAAAGTATTCGTTCATACCATCACCATTCGGTGTTATAATATTAGGAATTTCGGCATCACTGACTTCTACAGACACTAAACTTTTGCTTTCGCATAAACCGTTACTTACATTCCATCCCAATACGTTTTCACCTATTTGTAAATGAGTCACTTTCGTGGTGTTTAAGTTTTCATTTTCAAAAACTCCAAAACCTTTTTCAATCGTCCAATGTCCAGTTTGCTTATTCTGTAAGGTTGCATCCATAATAGTTTCGCGATTGTAAAACAGTTCCTTATCCTGTCCTGCATTTGCTATTGGCACTGGATTAAAACTAATAACCTGATAGGCCGTATCCGAACACCCGTTCAAATTAGCAATCCACGCAAGTGTATAAGTTCCAAATTCTTTAACCCTGATTTTATTATTGTTCTTTTCAATATTTTTATCTAAAAATGCCCCTTCAGCTCCCGAAACGATTTGCCAAAATCCTGTACCCTTATTAAGTGAAGCCGATATAGGCTGCTCCATTCCACAAATATTGGTTTCAGCCTCAATAGTCACATTTGGAACTTCCTTAAAAATGATGGTTACACTTGATTCATCACTACAAGCACCATTACTCAAAATCCATTTAAAAACATATTCCCCAGGTTCAGACACTAGCACTTTAGGTGTTTCCATATCATTACGAGGCAGAAACGTCGCCTCTCCAGCACCATTGCCTAAGGTCCAAATACCTGTGCCTCCGTTACCAGATCCACTTAAAAGATAATTTGTGCCACAAATAGCATCATCCGGGCCTACACTTCCACTCACCTGCTCGTCTATTCTAATACTTAACTGATCCGAAGCAGAGGAACAGCTAGCACTCCCTTGCGCGATGAGCATAAGAATAGTAGTTTTACCTGCATCGGATACATGGGGCGTGTAAGTGGGCGTGAGCGTAGTGGCTCCCGAAAGTGTGCCTTGTCCGTTGTGTGTCCATAAATAACTGCCGTTGCCATTGGTGACTGATGAGCCGATAAGGGTATGCGTACTGCTTTGGCAGATATTGGCGTCGCTTCCAGCATCCGCCGTAACAGAGGCTTCAACAGTTAATAAGGCAGGTGCAGAGAGTACACTGATATCATTTATGTTACTAATTTTACATCGGTACAAATAATCATTTTTAACGGTCGTAACATTTTGTATTCTTAATTGATTGGTATAGCATCCGGTGTGACTAAAGTCATCCACAAGGTCTTCAAAACCACCCCCATCATCTACTTGCCACTGATAGTCCTCCGCATTATCTGCTATAACGGTAAATTCAATATCCGTTTCATTACAAACAATCACATCCTCTGGCTGAAATGTTATCGTTGGCGGATCACCATTTATTAAAGTTTCGTAAAATGAATAAAGAGGATCCGACTCAAAATCAACAAAATCTCCATAGGTACATCCTGCATGAGGATATGGAAACTTAGGTTCTTTACAATCCAAAGAAGCAAAATCTTTATCATCATCTGTTATTTCAGATGGCTGTATTACATCTTCAATAAATATTTTGGGTGGATCGTCTTTACTATTAAATTCATTCAATTCAGCACCATTCTGTACCATGAACTCTCCACCGATCACGAAATACGCATTTTCATCCAACTTTATGTGTTTGGCTTTATCTTTTATCATAACCGAACCCAACACAATTAAAACTGCATTTGCCTCAAGCTTTATTTCTGTACCCTCCCCTATTTCCAAATTACCATCAATGACCAAGGTGTCATTAACATTTAAATGCCCTTCCTGAAAACTTAAGTCGCCTTGAGTTTTTATGAATCCATTAATTGTTATATTTTGATCGATTTTATTGGTCAACGGAGCATCCCATCTTGGACTCCATGATTCGGGATTTTCCCAATAACCACTATAATTATCCTTTGAAGTTTGAGATAGAAGATTTTGTCCTGCAAATAAGCAGAGAAAAACTATTATATAGTAGAAAGATAGCTTGGTCGCCATGTTAATGTGAAATCCGGTTACAGCAGCTTTATACGTTGTATCACATAATAAGGTTACAATGCATCTTATAAAGTGTTGTAATTTAACGAAATACATCATATTTTTTTTCACTCAAAGTATTCATCCTTAAAATTAACCAGATAAAGGTTTTCGGTACAACGAGTAAAGGCGGTGTAAAGCCAACGGTGATAATCGCGATTAATATTTTCATCGGGTACAAAACCTGGATCCACAAACACATTTTTCCATTGCCCTCCTTGAGCTTTGTGGCAGGTCATCGCATAGGCAAACTTTACCTGAAGGGCATTGTAGTAATCGCTATTTTTAACGGCTTGATATTGTTTTTGCTTTGGGGTTAAGTCGGCATAATCTTCCATTACCGTGTAAAAAAACTGCTCCTGCTCCTTTTGCGATAAGCCGGGGGTATCAAGGCTAAGCACATCAAGCATTAACTTAACATCCACCTCCAACTCTTTATAATCCAACAACCGAACCACACAGTTTACAAACCTGCACCCATATAGCTCTTCGTATCCTCTTATCCTCACAATTTCGGCAATATCGCCATTGGCAATAAAATCCACCTCTTTGCTGTCCTTTAGCCAATGGTAATTATTTTTTACCACCAAAATAATATCCCCTACCGTTAGTTCTTCCTCTTTATAAAGGATGCTGTTACGGATGCCTTTATTATATAGGTTGGTTCGTTTATTAGAGCGATTTACAATTAAAGTTTCGTCCATCCCCACGGTATCGTACGAGGAGGTAATGGCATCAATAAGCTCCTCTCCCGCTATCCGCTTAACATCCTTAAAACCTTCTATATTTATCTTGGGAAGTTTATCTAAAACAGTTTGTGTTTCAATTTGCAAACGTAAATCAATCGCACAACTCAACACACCACTTTCATTAGATTGCCTAACCACATCCGATAAAAAACACTCCGTAACTGATGCTGAATAGTATTTTAGGATATCCTTATCCAAAGCGGGACTTTCGGAATTACCAACAGGTGGTAACTGAGCCGTATCCCCAATAAGAACCAAGCGACAATTATGTCCTTCAAAAACAAAATTAAGCAGATCTTCCAATAGATTGCCAGTTCCAAAACCAGAATATTCTGCCGACGAACCATGAATCATGGAAGCTTCATCCACAAAGAAGATGGTTTCGGGACGCAAATTTTTGTTCAGATTAAAAGACCCAAAACCATCCTTGGCCGACTTTTGTCTGTAAATAATTTTATGCACCGTGTGAGCAGAAAAATTGGCATATCCCGAAAACACTTTGGCGGCTCTACCTGTTGGAGCCATCAACACCATTTTAAAATTCATCTGCCCCAATGCCTCAACAAAAGAACTTACCAACGAAGTTTTTCCGGTTCCAGCATAACCTTTTAGTAAAAAAACAGGATACTCGCTTGGTTCAATTAAGAAGTCAGCAAATTTTTCGATGGCATTTTCCTGCGATTGTGTGGGAATATGACTAAAATTTTGTCTTATTATATCAGTTAGGTGTTTATTTATCATTATTTGTATAATTTAGGCAATTCAAAATTTTAAGTTTAATTTTTTTTATAAATTTGTACACTCAAACTAATACAAAATCTGTAAATAATGAAAACAGTAATTCAAATCGCACTTGTAATTGCCATCATTGCTTTAGGTTATTTCTGTGTGGAAAGCATCAATAGACCTATCCGATTTATCAAACACCAAGAAATTCGCAGTAATGCAGTTATTAAAAACCTTAAAGACATTAGAACTGCGGAGGTAGCATTTAAATCAGTTTATGATAGGTTTACTGGTAGCTTTGACACCTTGATTAACTTTGTAAAGAATGACTCGCTAAAGTTAGTAAAAAAAGAAGGTAGTCTTTCAGATAGCTTAGTAGAAGCTGGCTGGACCGAAGAAAAAGCCTTGGGCTTAGGAATGATTAAACGCGACACTATTTTAGTAAGTGTGCTTGATTCATTATTTGGAAAGCGTTACCACATCGATTCGTTGCGTTATGTGCCGTTCACCGATGGTGAAGAGTTTGTTCTGGGATCGGGAATTGTAGAAACCGGTTCGGGAGTTAAGGTTCATGTATTCGAGGCAAAGGTTCATAACAATGTTTATATGAATGGTCTGGAGCAACAGGAAATTGATAACATGAGCGATAAAACTTTAAAATTAGAACGCTATCCCGGTCTTAAAGTAGGTTCTCTTACCGAAACCAACAACAATGCGGGTAACTGGGAATAATTTTATATATGAATAACATATCGGTTATCGACCCTAATTTCGATATCAAAATTACAACCTCATATTTTTTATCCATCCAACTTCAGTTGGATGGATTTTCTTTTTGTGTGCTCGACCCTGTGAGCAACCAATACATTCAATTTGAAAATCGCCCACTTAAACTGAATGAAAACATCTTCGACGTTTTAGAGTTAGAATTAAGCCGTAACGATTTGTTGGTTTATCCCTATCAAAAAATATTTGTTTTGTACAACACCGGTGTTTATTCATTAATTCCACAAGCACTGTATAACGAAGATAATGAGGCAGATTATCTATCTTTTTGCTTTTCAGAGCGTTTTAATAGCCCAAAAGAAGTACATTATACCAACAAAATAAAAATGGCTGATGCCATTTGTTCCTTCAAAGTACCTCAACAGCTCACATCTATTTTAGATAAATATTATAAAAACATCAAATATTTTTGCCAGGCTACACCTTTTATTGAGGCGGCACTTTTAAGTACCCCCATTGATATGGCGCATAACCATGTGCATATTGACGTTCAGCCATCCGGATTTCACTTTGATATTATTGTTATTTCGGGCAATAATTTAAAAATGCACAACACATTTAAATACCACGACAAAAAAGAATTTTTATATTTTACGCTGTTCGTATTTGAACAAATGAAATTAGATACGCGCAACACAAAAGTTTTTTTAACGGGCAATATTGAAAAATCAAGCGAAGTATATTCTCTACTGAAACAATACATTAAACAGGTTGAGTTAGAAAACTCAACCAAACACTTTAAATTCTCGAATATATTTAAACACTTATCTATACAAAACCACCTTAACTTGTTTAATATTCCCTTATGCGTATAGTTAGCGGCTCCTTAAAAGGCAGAAGATTTTCTCCACCCAAAAGCTTTAAAGCAAGGCCTACGACGGACTTTGCCAAAGAAAATTTGTTTAACGTACTAAACAACACCATAGACTTTACCGCGCTAAAAGTACTTGACTTATTTGGCGGAACAGGCAGCATAAGCTTTGAATTTTGTTCGCGAGGAAGCAAAGACGTGACCTGCGTAGAACTTAGTTACAATCATTATAAATTTATAAAAAAAACGACAGAAGAGCTTGACCTAGATACGCCTCTTAGAGTAATTAAAGGCGATGCTTTTAAGTTTGTGGAAAAAACACCCGAGAAATATAATCTTATTTTTGCCGATCCTCCCTACGATTTAACAAGTGCCAACCAAATACCAGATCTTATTTTTGAGCATCAGTTATTAACGCAAGATGGACTGCTTATTTTTGAGCATTCGGGCAGGGTTACGTTTAACCATCATCCTAATTTTATTGAGAACAGGGAAAACGGAAAGGTTATCTTTACCTTTTTTAAGGCATAAAAAAAGGAGCACTAAAAGTGCCCCTTTTTTTTTTGGTTAATTTTAACCATTACGATCTTGGATGAAATTGTATCATGGTATTTTTAAGATACTCCTTATCCAAATGTGTATAAATTTCGGTTGTAATAATCGACTCGTGTCCTAACATTTCTTGTACAGCACGTAAATTAGCGCCTCCATCAATTAAATGGGTAGCAAACGAATGACGGAATGTATGTGGGCTCACATTTTTTTCAAGACCCAGTTTGCTCACCAAATTTTTAATGATGGTAAATATCATCACGCGTGATAGTTTTTTACCTCTTCTGTTCAAAAACAAAACGTCTTCGCTATCCACATGAATGTTCAGGTTACGACGGTACTCACTCAAATAAAGATTAATCTCTTTGATAGCTTTAGTACTAATAGGTACCAAACGTTCTTTATTGCCCTTACCCTCAATCTTAATAAAACCAGACTCAAAAAATAGGTTAGAAATTTTAAGGTCAATCAATTCCGAAACACGTAATCCGCAACTATATAGTGTTTCCAAAATTGCTTTATTCCTTTGTCCTTCTGGCTTTTTAATATCAACAGAGTTAATAATAGCGTCTATTTCGTCCACCGACAAAATTTCAGGAAGCTTTCTGCCAATTTTTGGAGACTGCAATAAGGCCGTAGGATCACGGTCTATTTTTTCCTCGATTAACAAAAACTTATAGAACGATTTAATACCGCTAATAATGCGGGCTTGTGTACGTGGACTTATTCCCCTTTCGGTTACCCATTCCATCATTTCTTTAAGATTGGCCAAAACAACTTCTTCCGGCGCTAACTTATAATTTTTTTCCTTTAAAAAATTAACCAGTTTTGTTAGGTCGGTAACATAAGCGTGGATAGAATTATCCGACAAGCCTTTTTCTACTTTCAGGTAAGCCCTGAATTCTTCAATTTCTGATTCCCAAATCATACTAATAGAATTAAATTAATGTATAATGCAACTGGGCGTAAATATAAATATATAATTATTCCCAATCAAGTAAATCATAATTTTTATGTAAATATATTTATCACTATCCGTTTAACTAATCCCTGACCTAATTTTTACATAAAACCTAGTTAATTAAATTAAAACATTAAAAATGTGGTAGTTGCAGCATTTATCAATAGATTTTCTAAAATTAAAACCTTTATTTCTCTAATTAAAAAATAGTTGTGTATTTTACTATGTGAGGATCTTTTCAATCATTTTTTCATATCTAGTACTGTGTTAAAAACAAACTTTGAGATTTAAACTATTTAATAAAATTTGATGATGAATACCATACTATTTTTAATATTGATGAAATTTAGCTGTGTAATATTGAATGGTGGCTAAGTTAAATATTGTCAAATTATTAAAATGATATTATCGAGTTGCCATAATCGAAAAAAACTCTTTATTACTAAAAAACAACACATTACACTTAATTAATCTAATTTTAAAATTATGCAAAACCGATAAACAAAAGCCATAATAATTCTGAATAAGAGATTTTTTTCATGGAGCTACCATATAGTGTTTATTTTCAGATAACTTTTCAATACCTTTGCACACGGTTACGAAAAACTGATAACGAAAGCAAAACGTAGCTTCCAACACAAATTATATACATGAAGCTTTTAATTTTAAATGGTCCAAACCTTAACTTACTCGGCAAAAGAGAAGTTGACATTTACGGACATCAAACATTTGAAAGTTACTTTGCCCAATTAAAAGGTGATTACAGCAATGTAGAACTGCATTATTATCAATCAAACAGCGAAGGATTGCTGATAGACAAGCTCCATGAAGTAGGCTTTAGTTACGATGGTATTGTTTTTAATGCCGGTGCCTACACCCACACTTCTATAGCTTTAGCTGATGCCATAAGCGCAATAAACACCCCGGTTATCGAAGTACACTTATCAAACATATACAAGCGCGAAACTTTTAGGCATCACTCCTATCTGTCGCCGGTGTGTATGGGATGCATTGCCGGATTTGGTTTGTACTCCTATAATTTGGCCATTGAAGCTTTTATAAAAAAACAATAATATAATATTTTGCACAGTAAAACATTTGAAATAAATAATTAGTTGATGAAAAAGTTTACAAAAATTGTAGCTACCGTGTCAGACATTAAGTGTGACCATGAATACGTAAAAAAACTGATCAAATCCGGAGTAAACGTGGTGAGGTTGAACACAGCCCACATGGATTATGAAGGACTTTGCCGTGTAGTTAGCACCGTAAGATCCATCTCAGATAAAGTTGGCATTTTGGTAGATACCAAGGGTCCAGAAATCCGCACCACTAAAACCGAAGACGGTAACAAGATACAAGTGGTAAAAGGTGACATGATAATGGTTAAAGGAGACCCCGAAACCAAATCAACAAAAGAGTGCATTTGTGTTTCGTACAATGATTTTGTGCAAGATATGGGCGAAGGTGGCGACATACTTATCGACGATGGTGAAACAGCACTTAAAGTAATAGAGAAAAAAAGCGACCACCTTGTTTGTAGAGTGGAAAACGATGGTGAGATTGGTGGAAAAAAAAGTGTTAACGTACCCGGAGTGCGCATTAACCTACCCTCACTTACCGAAAAAGACATCCGCTTTATCGAATATGCAGCCGAGCAAGAAGTTGATTTTATAGCCCACTCTTTTGTGCGTAATGCAACCGATGTGGCCGACGTTCAAAACGAACTGGATCGTCTTGAGTGTCCTGCAAAAATCATTGCTAAAATAGAGAACCAAGAAGGTGTTACCAATATAGATGAAATTATAGAGTGTGTGTATGGTGTAATGATTGCTCGCGGCGACATGGGTATTGAAATTGCACAGGAAAAAATTCCAGGTATACAACGCCAATTAATACGTAAGTGTGTGGAGCGTAAAAAGCCCGTTATCGTGGCAACACAAATGCTTCATACCATGATTAAAAACCCTCGTCCTACCCGTGCTGAGGTAACCGATGTGGCCAATGCCATTTACTACCGCACTGATGCCATCATGCTTAGTGGCGAAACTGCTTATGGCGATTATGGTGTTGAAGCCGTTCAAACCATGTCGAGCATAGCTCGCGAGGTTGAAGCAGCTAAAGACAACCGTAACGACATACCACTAACTAGGACGGCGAAAAGTAGAACAGCCTACTTAGCTGAAACAGCAGTAAAAGCTTCTGATGATTTAAACATTGGCGCCATCCTTACTGATAGTTTTACTGGTCGTACAGCTAGATATTTAGCTGCTTTCCGTGGTAGAACACCAATTACTGCGCTATGCTACAACAAAAGAACAGCACGCGAGTTGAGTCTTTCATACGGCGTATCGGCTAAGATAATGGAGCATGGTGGAAGCAAAGAAGAGATATTGATAAAAACCATCAATAAGCTTAAAAAGAAAGAAATCCTCAACGATAATGAGCAAGTTGCCTATTTGGGTAGCAATTTAGGTGTAGGTGAAGGCACATCCTTTTTAGAGATTATCACCGTTGAAAATCTAATGAAAAGAACACTTGAACAAATGGAAAAGTAATTTTCTATCTTACAAAAAACAAAAAGAGCTATCTTTAAAAAGGTAGCTCTTTTTTGCTTTGTAGCAACTCTGGGCGCAACGTGGAGTCGCACCCGGAGTTACCCTAATCGGCAGGGGTAGCACCCGATTTAAACGGGTTATTTAAAAAGCGCGCTCCAAAAGTAATAAGGGCACCTACCGAAACAATAATGGACTGTATGCCACTTAGAAACTCCTGTTGCGTAACAAATAAAAAGATAAGTATGGCTCCTGCCAATAGTTTTATGGGCAAGCTATATTGGCTCCAACCGCTGGCATTGGTATCACGCAAAATGGCATTGATCCGCATCACCTCCATTTGTTGATGGGCTACAAAGTGGGTGAAACTTAGGTTAAACAAAGATAAATACCTATCGTTGCATACCAGCCCTTTATTGATTAGTTCAGTTACCACCCCTTCTTTATGCATGTTTATCATGTGGTCTTCAGATATATCGTACAACACCGACTTTTCTTTGTTGCTACAACTGTTCCATACTTTTTGGTAGTAACTCAAAAAAATAAGGTGGGTAACATATACGTTGTAGTCGTTAACAACACCATCCGTTTCGTTTTTCTCAAACGAATCTTCTTTTTCAATTATATCATGGTAACGGGAAAGCAAAAAGGCATTGTTTCCCACCTCGCTGTTGAGCCATGCCAATTCCCCCTTAAAAACATCTTGGCTCACATTGTTCATATCGCGCTGATTTAACAAGGGTATATATGACAAAGAGAAACCCGCGAACAAACTTAAAAGCTGATTTATTAGGGTAGCTAATTCAGGGTTGTCGCCCTTTATTTTTTCCATCCTCCATTGCAATTCACCTACATTCACCACCGGGTTGTCGAAGCATACCACGCTAATGCTCCTATACAACCTATTGCTGACCAATTGCTCCATATGCACCACAAGGTCTTTGAGTTCATCCACATTTTCGAACATACCATGTTGCCAAAATAAATACAGATCAATGCCCGTAGGGTCAAGATTAATAAATGCTTGGCGCTGATCGCGGTCGTGGAGTGCAACCATTTTAGCATTATCCGTTTTTAGCACTGTTTCAAAAAACTGTTTATCGGGCATGGTAACTAAATAACGATTAGCGCCTTTTGCAGGTCGGGCTATGTTTTTGCTGTTGCCAAGCCTATCCCTCCTATATTTATATTGGGGAAAAAGGTAACGGGCTATTTTAGGGAAAAAGGCTATATATAAACCAATAACCAAAAATAACCCCACCACAAAGCCCCTGAACCTCTTTATCAAATCCCATGCACTCACGGCATCCATCGCTAAGGCCGTATCTGAATAAAAATATGGATATCCGCCCGATTTAACCTGGAGCTTGAGTTTATTGTGGGCGATAGAATAAACATACAGGCTGTCAGCTGAACTGATATAGTTGGGCTTAACCAGGTTGCCCCTGTCCTCTATTTTATTGTTGATAAAATAGAGAACCGACCTCACGTCGCCGAAGAGCTGCACATAGTTTTCGGTGGACAATATTCTTAACTTGCCGCTATCATTGGGCTTTGGTTCTATTTTGTGCAAGCCGTGTATATTGTTAAAATATTTTCCACTCTTGTTCAGTTCATCCACCACTAATTGCTTATTGTCCTTTTCGAAACGAATTTGGCGTTCAATCAGTTTATCGGCCACATACCGCTGCTGGTGCATAAAGTGCAAAGTGATTTCCTGATTAAAAACCACCGTATAAACAGTAAACAGCGGTACAAAGATAGCGGCCATGGCGAAAGAAAAAATATAGGCAAAATATACTTTAAAACTCCACTCTGGTGTCCATTCCTTTAACCATTTATTTTTTAGAATAAAAAACAGAACCAGGTTTATTAGCGTCAATAAGCCAATGGAGAACACGATGGACCAAGATTTAAAACTGCCCCCCAAAAGGTACTCGATCGAAAATAACAAAGCTATCTGGGTTAAAAACGTGATAGACAAATGCGCAAATGTAAAATTACTGTCGGTTGCCTGCATCTCTTTAATATTCCACAAAAACAATCCGGCACCTGCCAATCCTATGAGCCGCACCCAATGGTTCACATAAACCAAGTCGTACAGCATTAAAGTGGCCGCTACAAAAAGGATCAAAAATGTGCTGTTTAAAAATATCAAGCGCGTGTACTTGTTTATAAAGTGCTTGTGTGGAAAAAAATACAACAGGCTGTGGGCTTGATATCTGGAAGGATTATACATTTTGTTATACCATCTATAAATAATCGAGACCAACAACCAAAACATAAATATGAGCAATGCGCTGCCCAATATCATATAAGCGCTCTGATGAAAAATTTGATAATAGTCGTTTACGTCACACATGGTAACCAAAAACAGCCCCATATCACTATCCAAAGGCGCAATGTGCATCAGGTTGCTCTTCATTTTATAATCGCAAGTAAGGGTATTGCTGCGGCGGCTTTTCACGGCGGCTTTGAGTAGGGGAAAATGATCGGTTTCCTCAAACAAGTTTTCCCTAAGGTTGTTCCTCGGGTTTTGATGAAACCATTCTTTACCGTTTTTATCGATGATACAAAATGAATATCCGTAGGGCAATACCACGTTGTTGAGACTGTGCATTTCGGCAGTAACGCAAACTGCATAATCGGTGTTTTGCAGTTTTTGGGAAATCACCACCTGTGGTTTGGCGGTGTTCAACGAAAAAATAGACTCAAACCCAAAATACCCGCCGTCTTTGTTAAACCGATCAGTATTTTGCACGTAATCCCTCTTGCTTATGTCGATTCCGGTAGGGCTCTGTTTCCATTCCTTACCGTTCTCCAACACAAAAACAGTTTCCATGGTATCGGTTAACGAAGCGGTAAAAGCCTCTAACCAGTTCGGATAGGGGCCACTGTCAATTTTTGCGATGGCCTTTTCCTTTATCTCGCGCTGCAGCGCCGCATTCAGGGTATTGAAACCCTTGCCCAACGAGAGCAGCGTTGATCCGTCGGGTAACGTGGGGTCTGTAACAAGGGCAGGATCCTTAACAACATCGGCCAGCACATCCAACTGCAACAACATAGAATCTATCTCGTTGCTAAATGCATTTTCTATGTCTTTAGACAGTTGCTCCAAATGCTCACCGTCGCCAATGATATGGTTTTTGATATATGTTTTATTGCTTACATAAAGGCTAAAAAAAAGCACCATAAAAAACAGTCCCGCCCCACTGAACAACAGAGTAATCATACTTTTTATAGTAAAAGCTTCGCCGGGTGTAACCACCATGAGCTTTACAACCGGAATGCCCAGTAACAAAAGCACGATAAAAATCGTTATGGCAGAGATAAATCCCCTATCGAAACCTCTCTTCATTGATAGGTACTTGTTGTTGGACATCAGACCCACCAAGTGCGTCATCCCAAAAGATTGCACCGGGATAATAAATGCCTGATAATCCTGCCCGCCTATATTTATCAGCAACTGGTTTTCGGATGGGTTAATCAATCCATAACCTGACTTTTCTTTGGTTTTCGAGAGTAAAAACCCCTTATCAATATCCGAACCGGAGGTATCACCACCCTCGTTTTTCTTTTGCATCAGCACCAGTTTTAAATCGCTTAGATCATCCGTAGTTTTATATATGATGGTATCGTTGCGGAACACCGCATAACTCGTGAACAGTTCTGTACCGAACACATCCCCAAACAGCTGTTCCTTACGTATAAATATACTTTCCGAAGAATCCTCATGAGCCACCTCATACGAAATACCGCGTAGCAGGTACCAATCTTCCGCGGTGTTTTTCGCATCTAAACTTGTTCTGAAAGCAGCATGCAGTTCCTCTTTCTTTTTTATTAATTCGTTTAGTTCGTTTATTTGTTTGTTCAGCTGTTTTTGCGCCAGCTTTTCCGAATTTTTGGAACGCAAATGCTCGCTCAGCTGTTGTAAATCTGGGTTAAAAGTAAGTGGGGGTGTCGGTTTTTTCAAAATGTCCCGAACACTGTCTCTTAGTTCCATCTTTCCCTTGATGGCATTGTTAATGCCAGTAAGCTCGATGATCAATGGCTCGATGTATTGAGCACGGATATCCTTCTCTTTTTCGGCCAAATCGCTCGCTTGTCGATAAAGCACCTTAAAAGCGCGGCGTTTCACTTTGGTTTCCTTAACATTTTGAGTGTAAATATAATACAAGGCCATGGCCAATATAATAAACAATGATGTGGTTAATAATATACCGAATCGCTTACTTGGTGATTTAGCCATATCTATATTTTTGATTATACCTTAACAAGCCGTATTGTTTAGAAACAAAATGATGTTGTGTCGAACAAATTCAGCGGAATTAATACAAATATCTTACATATAGCTTGTGTTGTCAAGTAAGTAGCTCAATTTATCTGCAATACTTGCTTAGGCATAGGACGCTTAAATATGCCACTGTTTGTGCCGATATTACCATAAACATATGTACCGTTGCCATATTTCGTTACTTCATGCTATCTTTGAAGAATTAAAAAGACGAAAATAAATAACGATGGAATACACTAAAGTTAGTTTCAGCATAAAACCCAATACCCAAGCTGCTCAAGAAATACTCACTGCACAATTAGCACAGTTTACTTTCGATAGTTTTGAGGAAACACCGGATGGCCTAAACGCCTATATTCCCACTTCGGAATATTCGGAACAAGATGTAAAAAGCATCCAAATTTTACATGGCGATGAGTTTATCATAAGCTTTGAAGCCGAAGCTATACCCGACCAAAATTGGAACGAAACATGGGAGAAATATTACTTCGATCCTATTGTAATAGGCAATAAATGTGTTATCCACAGTGCCTTTCACACGGATGTGCCCAAAGCGCAATATCATATCTTAATTGAACCAAAAATGGCCTTCGGAACCGGGCATCACGAAACAACAGGGCTAATGGTAAAACATATTATAGAGATGGATTTTGCCAATAAAAACGTACTGGATATGGGCTCCGGAACGGGTATTTTGGGCATTTTAGCAGCTATGAGGGGCGCAAAAAAAGTGTTAGGCATCGACATTGAGGAATGGGCTTTTAATAATGCCAACGAAAACATAAGCAGCAACAACATTATAAACATGGAAGTGCAGTGTGGCGATGCTTCCCTACTGGGAGATCAAAAGTTTGATATAATATTGGCCAACATTAACCGTAACATACTGCTGGAGGATATAAGCAAATACAAACAGGTATTAAGCGATGGTGGCACTTTGTTGTTGAGTGGCTTTTACACCAACGACCTGGTAGCCATAGACAAAGAGTGCACCGCCAATAACTTAATAAAAAAAACACTAAAGGAAGATAACAATTGGGTAGCCGTTGCGTATATGCTGATTAAATAATGTGTATCGGATGAAAATACTATTTACCCTACTTTTTTCTATACTTTTATATTCAGGTTCTTTTGCTCAAAATACACCGCAACCTTTTAGCGATAACACAGAAGAGTTCATCTCCACAATGGATGAACTCTTTAAAACTGTGGCGGACAAAAAATACGCGAAAAATTTTGTTGAGGAGTTATCTGCGTTTTGGCAATCGCCCGATGTTGCCGACGAAGATAAAAAACTGATTATCAGAAACTGTAATTTGCTGGCTCAAAAAAAAGCACGTCCTCAGCCCGATTACGATACTTATATTAAAACCGTTATTCAATTTGTTCTTTCCGAAATGCCCGCCGCTTCATTTAATGCATGGAATAATGCGGTGGTAGATCAAATTATAAAGCCCCGTTATCCGCTGCGCAAGGTCAACTCATTTTTAAATACCACGTGTGGACTACTTACCGACGATATTATTTTTTCAACCCCCTCTAACAGTTGGAAAACGGATAGCAAAAACTGGACGCTGCAATATGTCAACGAAGATTTAATAGCCACGTTCCCACAACTTAACCTTACCTGCTACTCAAAAAGTGACAGTATAAAAATTCTTGATTCTAAAGGATCTTTTAATTACACAAATAATGTTTGGCATGGCCTTAAGGGCAAGGTAACATGGGAAGTATCTGGTTTTGATGCCCAGCAAGTTTATGCCACCTTTGGCTCCTACACCTTGCCCATGAAACAATCTTATTTCGAAATAGATACGGTTCAATTTTACAACTTTATTTATTTCGATCACCCCTTACAAGGAACACTACGCCATAAAGTAATGAACGTTTCCTCACCCGAAAGTACCACCTACCCGCAGTTTACTTCAGTTGAGCAACGCTTTGAGCTCCATAACATCCATCCCGATATAAATTATGAGGGTGGTTTCTCACAGAATGGTGCTAAATTTTTGGGATCAGGTACATACGAAAATCCAGCCACCATAACCATTTATCGAAACGACACTGTTTTTTTAACGGCTAAATCGCTTTACTTTGCTTTACGTAAAGAACAAATATTAAGCACCGATACCGAAGTTAAAATTAGAATGGATACAGGCTACATCTATCATCCAGGTTTAATTTTTAAGCTTATGGTAGCCGAAAATGAATTACATCTCATCCGAAATGGAGAAGGACTTGCGCAAAGCCCTTACTTTAATACTTACCATAATGTAAGCATGGATATTGAGCTGCTATCCTGGAAACTTAACAGCGACATCATAGAACTAAAAATGATATCAGGAGCCGCCCAAAATCAAGGGGAGTTTGAATCGTTAAGCTATTTTAGAGAAAGCTTTTACAACCAACTACAGGGGATGGATGCCATTCACCCCTTGCAGGGACTTAAAAATTGTGCTAAATATTTTCATGGTCAACCTTTTTTGGCCAGTGACTATGCCGATATGATGCACCTGCCTGTAAATCAAATACGCCAGCAGGTAATTCAATTGTCGTTTTTTGGTTTTGTTGGCTATAATATAAACACCGACCAAATTGAAGTTAGGCAGCGTTTAGATGATTATCTTTTGTTCCGTCTGGGGAAAAAGGATTACGATGTGATACGATTTAACTCCAACACCCCCGGCAACATAGTCAATGGCCGTATAGACCTACTCAATTACGATATTAGTATCAATGGTGTTAAAAACATCTCAATCTCCGATAATCAAAATGTGGTGTTTTTTCCTGCAAACGAACATATCCTGCTTAAAAGGAACCGTAACTTTGTGTTTGATGGCGCCATCAACGCAGGTATGTTAAACCTTTATGGCAAAGGTTTTAAATTCGATTATGATAGTTTTTTAATAAAAATGAGCAATATTGATTCGGTGAGGATGAAAGTTCAGACGGGTGATTTGGATTATTTTGGTCAACCACAGATGACGTATGTGAAAAATGCCATCGAAAATCTTTCGGGAAGCCTGCAAATTGACCAACCAGATAATAAATCGGGCAAAGAACAGTACAGCAGCTACCCAATACTTAATAGCAACACCGAATCGTATGTGTATTACGATAAGCCTGAGGTGCAACTGGGACAATACAACCGCGAAAAGTTTTACTTTAAACTGGATACTTTTACCATGGACAGTATCAGCAAGCTGAGCGCAAAAAACTTTGACTTCTCGGGCACCTTTGTTTCAAACATCTTCCCTACTTTTAACGAAAATCTTACCGTTCGTAACGATTATTCATTGGGATTTAAACGAAAGACACCCAACGAAGGCTATGATATTTATGGGGACAAAGCCAAATTTATTGCCGATATTGATTTGAGCAACGCAGGTTTAAAAGGAATAGGCACACTCAAGTACCTCAGCTCCACTAGTAAGTCCGAGAATCTTTTGTTCCTTCCTGAAAGCACCACGGGACAAGCCTACGAATTTAACGTAGAAAAGAAAAACGAAGGTATTGAGTACCCAGATGCACACGGAAAATATAACAGCATAAACTACCTTCCGTACCAGGATCGCTTGATTGCCAAAACGCAAGAAGAGGCTTTTACCATGTACAACAACGAGGCACAATTAGAAGGTCAAATAGTCATAGCTCCGAACGGGGCAACAGGAGCTGGCACCTTCTATATGAATACCGCCAATGTTGTTTCATCGGTTATGACTTTTGGAGGACACACAGTATTAGCCGATTCTTCCGACTTTAACCTGGCAAGCTCCAGCGCACAAGAAGGGGTTTCGTTTAATACCACCAACCTAATTAGTCATATTGACTTTGAAACTCGAGAAGGTAAATTCACCTCTAAATCGGGCGGTAGCAAGGTTAACTTTTCCGATAACCGTTATGTTTCGTATATCAGTGAGTTTTCGTGGAATATGGACAACAACAATATATACATGGGAGCCAGTGGATCGTCGGGAAACCGTTTTGTATCCACTCATAAAAAACAAGATTCGTTGGAGTTTATGGTACCCCTTGCCCGTTACGATGTAGAAAATAAAATTATTTATGCCGAGGAGGTAAAGAACATCCTGGTTGCCGATGCGAATATACATCTTAAAAATGGAAAAATAACCATTCGCGAGGACGCTGATCTTGACCCAATAGACAGTGTATCAATCGCTTTAGTTGGTGACAGTACCTTTTCGCACACGATCTACAATGCAAGGTTAAAAATAGCTGGCAAGTATGACTATACAGGCTACGGAGAGTTTGATTATACCAACGGAGATGGTAAAAAATTCACCCTTCAGTTTAACGAAATAAAACTGGACGACGATGCCAAAACTACCGCCCAAGGAACCATCGTGGAACAAGATATGTTTACCTTTGATAAAAATTTTACCTTTAAAGGAAAGGCTCGTTTAAACGCCACACAAAAACACTTGAATTTTGACGGAGGAGTGCAGATGCTGCATCATTGTTCCAACGGCCCACAAACGTTTACTTACTTCAATTCCGTTATCGACCCCAGTAAAATCTTAATTCCAATTGGCAAAGAGCCGGTTAACTTTGAGCGAAAGAATATTTACAGAGACTTTTTTATTACAAAGGATTCATCGCACGTCTATTCCACCTTTTTAGGTAGTAGAAAAGATTATAGCGACATACCCATTATTACCGGTGGCGAATATCTGTATTTTAACAACAGCCAAAATGCGTTTGAAATTGCCGACATGTACAAAATTGAAAAACCTGATACTACGGGCGTACTTTTTAGATACTCCAACTCAAACTGCGACCTTTTGGCCGAAGGCAAACTGAACCTTGGAACAGAAGTAGATGGTCTAACCATGAGCAGCTCCGGCAGCATTATTGATGATCCTAAAAAAGAACAAATATTGCTAAGCACCTTGTTGGGCGTTGATTTCTTTTTTAGCCCTGCCGCAACCGATCAAATGGTTACAGCTATTATAGGCTCGCCTGCTGCACAAAGCAAACTGTCGGACGATGGATTTACCAAACGATTTGCTGAATTAATTGGTAAAAAACAAGCAACAATGGTGGCCAATGCCAGAATTGAGAGCAAGCAAAACGAGGATCTTGATCAAGTACTTAATAATATGTTCCTTTTTGGAAATATTGATTTTAAATACGATGGCATAAACCACGCTTACGTAGCCGATGGTAAGGCTGATCTATCGTTTATTAAAAACAAAACCATAAATAGAACCGTGGACGTTAAAGCCGAAATAGTGAAAAAACGCAGCGGTAACACTTTTGAAATGTTTTTAAGTTTTGATGAAAACACCTGGTTTTATTTTAATTGTAAATCAAACATGATGTACACTTTATCCTCTAGTGAGGAATTCAACAATACGGTTCTTACACTTAAAAATGAGGAGCGTAAGGCCAAATCGGGCGGTTTTACTTTCATAGCCTCCCCTGTAAGTCAATTAAATCGTTTTATTAAAAAGTTTGGCCTCTCCCCTATCAAAACAAGTGCTGGTGCCGCCGGACAGGGTATAAATACGGATGAAGAAGCCACTGCCGAAGAGGAATGACATGGTGAAGAGGAGATAGTGAGATAAATTTTTAATTCATGATGTAATAGTCTGTTGCTACTATTATGATACTTTATTTTTGCGAACGTTTCTTTTTAGCTATTTTTATCGATGTTAAGAAAACAATTCAATATGTTTAGATATAAAATTATAGTAGCCCTTTTACTTTGTTCAGGTACCTCGTTGTGGTCGCAAACCCACACCAACTCCGATTTTACCAATTATACCTTTGAAGAGTATCCATTGGGGAATGTTCGTAAATTAGACGTACGGTCGAAACATGCACAAATAAACCTACACAATTGGAACAAAGATTCCATTAGTATAGAAACCAACATCGAGATATTATCCGACAAGCCCAACCTATCTTCAGAGATGCTCAAAGAAATAAACATTTCTACGGTATTCTATGCTAATACACTACAACTTAAAACAAGCTTGGCTACCGATTTTAACCGCACTATTCCGTATAAAATAACCTATACCATATATTATCCTAAACAGTTGCGTTTAAATATAGAAAACAGTCATGGTAGTGTTAATATAGCGCAAGTGCAGGGAGGAGTTGTTGCCGATATTTCGTATTGTGATATTGATTTTGACGACTTTACCCCAAGAATAGACTCGTTAAACAATCACATTAAACTATTGCATTGCAAAGGGAAGATAAATAACCTGAAATCGGCACTTATACAAATCGAAAATTCTGACATTGACATTTTAAGAGCAAAAAACATCAAAGGAAGTACGGCATACAGCATCGTAAAACTTGATACAGTATCCGCTTACAATACTTCATCGAACGTTGACAACCTAAAGATAACAAGCTGCCAGACCATTAACCTGCAAGCTATTAATAGCATGGTGGAGGTAAACGATTTTGGAACAGATGCCCTATTTGAGTGCAATAAAGGAAAGCTTACTATCTCCAAGCTAATGGGTAACTTTCAGCGGCTAAGGGTTAACAATAACCAATGTCCCACCCAGATACAACTCAATCCGAATATAGCCTATTCCATTAACGGAGATATTGAAAATGGCAGTTTTTATCATCCCCAAATTGAAAGCCTGCAAATTATAAAGGACAATACCAACATTTCTATTTCGGGCGTAGTGGGCAATATACCAAGTACCGATGCGAAAATTATTGTGTTTAACCGCGATGCAAATATCGAATTTCATTAATCCTAAAACCACCTAAAATGTTAACAAACGAAAGATTATTTCTGCTCCGAAATAAAATGCAAAGTATGGGTGTTGATGCCTATATCATTCCCAGCAGCGATCCACATATGAGCGAATACACAGCAGCCCATTGGAAAAGTAGAGAGTTTATATCAGGCTTTTCAGGGTCGGCAGGCACAATGGTAGTTTTAGCCGACGAAGCCGGGCTATGGACGGACAGTAGATACTATCTGCAAGCCGAAAAAGAGCTAGCGGAATCCAGCATTACCCTTTATAAAGCATCCGAGCCCGACACACCAGATTATGCCGATTGGATTGCCCAAAGACTAAATCCCGGAAGCACCTTGGCATTTGATGGCGAAATATTTCCGATTGAAAAAGCACGCAAACTATCAAAAAAATATAAGCACTACGGTATAGCTATAAATCCATCGCTAACACTTTTAGATGATATCTGGGAAGGCAGACCACCCATCCCCGACAACAGTATATTCGTACACGATGTACAATATGCCGGAGTTGGAAGAAAAGAAAAAATAGAAGAAATACGTAAAAAAATGCGCACACAGGATGCTTCGCATTACATTATTACGGCTTTGGACGAAATTGCCTGGACCCTGAACCTTAGGGGAACCGATGTTTCCTACAACCCGGTTTTTCATGCCTATCTGGTCATATCTTTAGATGGAACGTACCTTTTTATCGATACCTATAAAATTACCTCAGCTATTGGCAGGGAACTTTCGCAGGACGACATCACCGTACACCTTTATGCCGATATCTTCAATTGGATTGAAGACATGCCACCCGAATCGGGCTTAATGTTAGATCCCTCCTCTACCAATGCCAAAATATATTCTAAAATACCCCATGAGGTTATTAAAATTGAAAAACCAAGCATTGTAGGTGAATTAAAAAGCATTAAAAACCCAACCGAACAAAAAGGCTTTAAAGCAGCTATGCTAAAGGATGGTATTGCTATGGTTAAGTTTTTACACTGGTTACAACAAAATGTAACTAAGGGGAAAGTAAGTGAAATGTCGGCGGCCAAACAGCTTAAAAATTTAAGAGCCGAGGATCCTAACTTTATTGGCGAATCATTTAACCCTATTTCGGGTTTTGGGGCAAACGGAGCTATTGTTCATTATAAGGCTTCAAAAGAAACCAACGTACCCTTGACTCCTGATAATTTTTATTTAATTGACTCGGGTGGACAGTACCTTGAAGGAACAACCGACATTACACGTACCCTGCACCTGAGCACACCCACCGAAAAACAAAAAGTAGATTTTACACTGGTTTTAAAAGGCAATATTTCACTTGGAAGTGCCTGTTTCCCTAAAGGTACCAGAGGAGTTCATTTGGATATACTCGCTCGCAAGCCACTGTGGTCCAGAGGCCTTAATTACGGCCACGGGACAGGACATGGTGTAGGCTGCTTTTTAAATGTGCACGAAGGCCCTCAGAGCATACGACCCAGAGATAACGGAGTAGCTTTTGAAAAAGGTATGATTACATCCAACGAGCCAGGACTTTACCGTACAAATGAATATGGCATACGTATTGAAAACCTGCTACTTACCACCGACTCTCACAATACAGAGTTTGGCGATTTTTTAAAGTTTGAAACACTAACCCTCTGTCCCATCGACCTCAAATCGATAGACAGTACGCTGCTGAACCACGAAGAAAAACAATGGCTCAACAGCTATCACAAGAGGGTGTTCGAGGAGTTATCGCCATTATTAAGCACCGAACTTGTAGAGTGGCTAAAGGAACAAACCCAAGCCATTAAGTAATACCACTGATCTAAAACAAGTTATGCTATCAATCTGTGTACCTGCTTACAATTATGATATTACCACTCTGATTAGTGCTTTATCGCTCCAATCGGACCAATGTGGAAATCTAGTGGAAATCATAGTTGCCGATGACGGTTCGGACAAGGAATTCGTGGAAATAAACAAAAAAATAGAAACTAAGCATAATGTGAGATTTATCGAACTGGGAAAAAATATCGGTAGATCTGCCATACGAAATTTTTTAGCGGAGGAAGCCCTATACAACTACATTCTTTTTTTAGATTGCGACTCGGAGCTTGGCGATGATTTTATTAAAAAGTATTTAGCCGCCATCAATAAAAGTAGTCAGGTAATATGTGGAGGTACCCTACATCCGGAGCATTGTCCATCATCGGCTCAAACGCTTCGATGGAGATCAGGTAGGATACGCGAAGATAACACCGCATATTCGCGAAAACAAAACAAGTATAAAAGCTTTACTTCCAATAATTTTGTGGTAAAAAAAGAGGTGTTTAATAAAATATCCTTTGATGAGAAAATAAAAAAATATGGCCATGAAGATACTTTATTTGGTATTCAATTAGAAGTGAATAAAATTAACATAACCCACATTGACAACCCAGCCGTGCATATGGGTATTGACACCAACCAAGAGTATATTATAAAAACTAGAAATGCCATTGAAAACTTGGTACAACTATTGAGTAGATCCGAACACAAAGATTTGTTGCTTCAAAGGATAACATTGTTAAATTATTATAAGCGAATTCATAAATTAAGATTAACTGGACTGGTGAAAATAATCTTTCGTGTTACAGAGCCTTTTATAATTAAAAACCTTACAAGTAAAAAACCCAGCTTACTCCTCTTTGATTTTTTTAAGTTGGGATATCTGGTTTCGCTTTATTAAAAAAAGGATTTATAGCTACAGACTCAAATACGGAAAATAAAAAATATATCAGGAAAACAAAGTTGGACAAATTATTTAATTCCATCCAAAATCAAAACATAAATATAAAAATTACCGACAATGAAGTTTCTATTTTCGCA
>JAGXIP010000038.1 GCA_024635585.1 Saccharicrinis sp.
GGGTTCCACTTTCTTTTTAAGTGACCGAAGTGTACGCCGGCCTCTAGCAATTCATCAAAATTTGTTCTTGCCATTTTTGTTTTTTAAAAGTCGTTTACATTCTGTAAATATCAACTACTGAGTAGTCTTTTTAATTAGCTGATAGCTTTTGGCTGATAGCTGATAGCAAAGAATCTGAGTAGTTTAGATACTAAACGCACCCGAAAAGTTTTAACGTTTACTAAATTGAAATTTCTTACGAGCTTTAGGTTGTCCTGGTTTTTTACGCTCAACAACTCTGGCGTCGCGGGTCATAAATCCTTGTGCTTTTAAAGCAGGTTTATTTTCTTCGTCAACTTTAACGAGCGCACGCGAAATAGCTAATCTTATTGCTTCCGCTTGTCCTTTAATTCCACCACCATAAATATTTACTTTTATATCGTAGTTTTCGGCCACACCTATAGTATTTAATGGCTGAGTTACGATAAATTGTAATATAGGTGAGGGAAAATATTCTTTAAGATCACGCTTGTTGATGGTAATTTGACCTTTACCTTCGCTCAAATAGATACGAGCCACGGCGGCTTTTCTTCTACCAATTGCGTTTTTTACTTCCATGCTCATCACTTATATAAGTTTAAATCAATTGTTTTTGGCTTTTGTGCCTCTTGCTTGTGTTTGGCTCCTTTATACACAAATAAATTGCGGTAAAGCTGGCTTCCCAAACGTGTTTTTGGCAACATGCCTTTTACAGCTCTCTCTACAAGTCGCTCTGGACTCTTGGCAAACAATTGTGCAGGGGTAACATCGGTACGTCCACCTGGATAACCCGAGTGGTAAAAGAAAGTTCTTTGTTCCCACTTATTACCTGTTAAACGAACTTTGTCTGCATTTAGGATAATTACATTATCCCCGCAGTCAACGTGTGGTGTGTAGCTGGGTTTGTACTTTCCACGTAGCAATTTTGCTACCTTTGAAGCCAAACGACCTACAACCATGTCTTTTGCATCTACCACAACCCATTCTTTTTGAGCGGTTGCTTTGTTTGCCGATACTGTTTTGTAACTTAAAGTATTCACAGTCTTCTTTGTTAAAAAAATTAAACCAAATATTATTACAATGACAGTTTCAAACAGCATAACAAGCTAACTGTCAATCTCATCTGCATCAACTTCCCATCGTAAATGCTATAGAAATCATCCAGTTATATTGCCTAAATCTGTTCGGCACGAATAATAATCGGCCGCAAAAGTACATTTTATTTTCTTGTTCAGCAATAAAAACACAAAAGAAATAGAACTTTTTATTGTAGTGTTTTATTTTAAGTTATCTGGTATTCTTACACTTATAATCGCTGTATGCTAATGATGGATTAACTGTAACAAGACGGGAGCATTATTTATTATTAAGATTGGTATCTTTAGTGCCGTATTAAATTGGATGTCTTTCCTTTTTTTAAAATGTTAAGATGCGCTTATCTGAGAATTATTTTAAACAAGATGCGGTTGTTTTAGCCAAAGATTTGCTGGGTAAGATTTTAGTTCGTCGATTTGACGATGGAATTGAACTGCGTGCTAAAATAACCGAGGTTGAAGCCTACCGTGGCGAAGAGGATTTGGCCTGCCATGCTAGTAAGGGACTTACTAAGCGCACTGAGGTGATGTATGAGGAAGGCGGAAAAGTATATGTATATCTTATTTATGGCATGTACTGGCTCCTTAATTTTGTTTGCGGGCATAAAGGGGAGCCGCAAGCAGTTTTAATAAGAGGTATTGAAAGCATAAGTGGTCCTGGAAGGGTAGGCCGAGGCTTGCAATTGGATAAAACTTTTTATGGCGAAGATTTAAATGCCTCGCAACGACTATGGGTTGAGAAAGCTGAAAATGCTGAGGTATTAAACATTAAAGCTACAAAAAGAATTGGGGTAGAGTATGCTGGCGAAGAATGGGCAGGTAAGCTTTGGCGCTTTTTTATCCCTGGTTAGTTGAAATTACAACTAATCAATTCCTTTTTCTTATCCAATTACCTAATATGTTTCTGCTTTTAGTGGATGTACCCTTCTTGTTTAAAGTGGAATCGGATTTAATGATTGGTATTTTAATTTTTACTAAAACCCCACTTTTTTGCGCTGAATCGGAATGTAAATCAATAATGGTTAGCGAGCATTGTTTCTTAGTCATTCTTTCAATTACCTGCAGTCTTTCGTTGGTAATACGTGTAGCCACGGATTCATGTTTAGCTCCTCCTTTATTCAGCATCTGAGCATCGGCTAAACCGATCCCATTATCCTCAATTTCTATTATTAAGCTATTGTTATCCCGTAAAAATCGCACTTCTACTAATCCTTTTTTTTCAACAGATCTTAATCCGTGTTCAACTGAGTTTTCAACAAAGGGCTGTGTTATCATTGGAGGTATCAGGGTTATGGCCTCATCGATATCTTTATCAAAGGTGATATTAAATGAAAAGGGATGAGGAAACCTTAGTTGTTGAAGCTTTAAATAGTAATTGAGCATGTTTTTTTCCTCTTCAAGCGAAACATATTCCCGTTGCGAACTGTGGAGTACCTGACGCATAAGACGAGCAAAATGCGACAGAAACTTTGAGGAGTTTTCCATGTCGTTTTCAAGTATGTAAACCTGAATGGCACTTAACGCATTGAAAATGAAATGTGGATTCATTTGCGAGCGCAATAAACGTTGCTGCATTAGAATACTTTTATATCCGGCATTTAATTTTACTTGACGGTATATTAAGATGCTTCCTGCTATAAAAGCTAAAACAAAAAAAGTAAAATATAGAATGGTTTTTTGTTGTTGCGATATTAACTTTTTTTGTAAGCTCGTTTCATTGTTTAATTGTTGGATCTGATATTTAGACTTGTCGGCTTCGTGCTTGGCGCGCACTACCGTTATATGCCGCAAATTGGCCTCGTTAAATATACTATCTTTATAAACCTGGGATATTTTCAAGTATCGTATAGAGTTTTTAAGGTCGTCAATGTTTTCGTAGGCTGTGGCCAGCAATCTCGAACATGTTTCTATTTGATATTTTGAGCCTATTTCCAAAGCGATGGCTAGACCTTCCTTTAAATGTTCTATGGCTCGTGTATAATCGTAAACTTGCAGATACGTTTCGCCCAACAGTGAATAACTGGAAGAAACATTGATTTTGTCACGAGTTTTTTCATTTAACACTAAAGCTTGTTTAAGATATTTTAGCGCTTGCTTAAAGTCATTTTTAAGGCGATAAGTATCTCCAATGCTGTTGTAACAGATAGCATAACCCACTTCGGATTTTACTTGCATGTTGTATTCGAGCGATTGATGAAAATATACCAATGCAGAGTCTAACTGTCCTGTATGTTTTAATGCTTCACCAATATTATTGGTGTTGATGGCCTGACCCAAAATATTTTTTTGTTGCACTGCAAAAGCAAATGACTTTTTGAAGTACTCTATGGAAGCGTGGTATCGTTTTAAACCTAAATAAACATTGCCTATTCCGTTGATGGATACACTTAACTGAAACGTGTCGTTTAATGCTTCTGCAATTTCCATTGCTTCCATGTGCATTTGCATGGCCTGACTATTTTCATCTACTCTACGATAAATAACAGCAGCCATATTAATGTAATTGGCAAGCAATGATTTGTCATCTAATTTTTTGGCCAAATCAAGTGCTTCGTTGGCGTAGATTATAGCCTCGCCATAGTCTGAACGGTTACGGTATCTTTTACTTGCCAAACTATATATCTCGGACAATGGCCGAATAAAATTATTTTTTTTAGCTAATTCGGCGGCCTCAGTTAAAAACTCATCAAGGGCAGGAGCGGTAGTTATGTTGTCGTCGTAATATATTTTTGAACGGTTAATTAAGTTGGCAACCACTAACGAATCTGTTTCGCGTATGGATAGCGGGACCTCAACCTTTGGCTCTTTAGTAGGATCGTTTTTGACGGTACAAGCGCATAGAATTAAAATTCCAATTAAAATGTGTGCATATCGATTCACGGAAAATATATTTTTACGGAATATATTGAAATTAAATCAGTTTTAAAATATTTTAACATTTAATTTCGAACTGCCATGATACGACTAATGTATTTACCTATGATGTCAAACTCCAAATTTACGGTACTTCCAGGTTTAATCTGATGAAAGTTAGTGAACTCATGGGTGTAAGGAATAATAGCTACCGAAAATCTGTCATCTTTGCTGTTTACTACTGTAAGACTTACCCCATTTACAGTCACTGATCCTTTTTCGACGGTCATGTAGCCTTGTGCTGCTTTCTCTTTATCAACTATATACTGAAAGGTGTAATACCAACTTCCGTCAACTTCTTTTACTTCCAGACACTTAGCGGTTTGATCCACATGCCCTTGAACAATGTGCCCGTCTAATCGTCCGTTCATCAACATACTACGCTCTAAGTTAACTTTATCGCCAACGTTTAATACACCCAGATTTGTTTTGTCCAGTGTTTCCTGGATAGCCGTTACGGTGTAGGTTAGGTCTGTTTTTTCTACCACAGTTAAGCATACACCATTGTGTGCAATACTTTGGTCTATTTTTAATTCATCCACAAACGAACATGCCATAGTAATATGAAGGTTACTTTGTTCCTTTCTAAGGCCTGTTATCTTGGCGGCTTCTTCAACAATTCCTGAAAACATATCTTTTAAATTTATTTTAGCTTATAAACCTCAAAATTAAAACTATTATTTGAATAATTGGCTTTAGTAGTTGTTTGAAAGTTTTTCACAAAGCATACCGTTATAGTTTAAATGATTTCTAAATTAGCAGAAGGGCTAAAGTACGATTTTGTTTTGAATCTTAAACATCCCTATTTTTAACAGGTGCGAATTATAGATACCGAACATTTTCCTTTCGACCCTCGTTATTTTAAGCAATAAGGAACAAACCAATCGCTATTTTTTGTTTCTTTGATTTTATAATTTTTTAAGGCGTTAAATAGTATATTAATTTAATGATCATGAGCATTACCATAAAAACAACATATCTGGGCAACCTGCGAACCGAAAACATCCATTTGCAATCGGGGGCTAAAATAATTACTGATGCCCCCTCTGATAATAGGGGTAAAGGCGAAGCGTTTTCTCCTACTGATTTGTTCGCTACCTCACTTGGTAATTGCATCATGACTATTATGGGAATTACCGCCATGGATAACGGTATCGACATTGAAGGAACCCAATTGAATATCACCAAAATAATGGCTTCGGATCCACGCAGAGTTTCAGAGGTGGTTTTAGAATTTATCTTTCCCGGCAAAGAATATACTGAGCAGCAAAAGCATATTATTGAAAGTGTTGCAGGCATAAGTCCTGTTCCGTTGAGTGTTAGTTTAAATCTTAAACAGAGTATTAAGTTTAATTGGTAAAGAATTTTTATGATATTAGTTACAGGAGGAACTGGCTTGGTAGGTGCACATTTGTTATATCACCTTATTTTGGGCGGAGAAAAGGTTAGGGCGTTAAAAAGAACTTCTTCTAATACCAAAATAACCCGCTTTGTATTTGATTTTTATGGTTCGGAGGCTTGGCATTTATTCGATAAGATAGAATGGATAGAGGGTGACTTGTTGGACTACGAATCGTTGGAATTGGCCTTAGCTAATATTAAAACAGTTTATCATACCGCAGCTTTGGTTTCTTTTAATCCGTCGCTCAAGGATCGTATGATGGAAGTAAATGAAGAAGGTACAGCTAATTTAGTGAATGCATGTTTGGAGAAGGGTGTGGATAAATTTTGCTACGTAAGTTCTATTGCCACCTTGGGTAACTCAAAAAATGGTGAAACGATAGATGAGTTTTCGTATTGGCAGGGAGGTAAAGACCACTCGGCGTATAGTTTGAGTAAATTTAGAGCCGAGATGCAGGTGTGGCGAGCCACTAAAGAAGGCCTTAATGCAATAGTGGTTAATCCATCAGTTATTCTTGGCCCTGGCAATTGGGATCAAGGCAGCCTGAAAATTATAAATACAGTTTATAAGGGATTATATTTTTACACCTCAGGCACAACTGGTTTTGTAGATGTTCGAGATGTTGTAAAAGGTATGATTAAGCTGGTAGATAGCAACATTGTTAATGAGCGATTTGTATTAAATGGGGCAAACTTATCGTTTAGGTTATTGTTTACTCAAATAGCCCAAATGCTACAAGTGAAACCACCTAAAATTCGTGCTGGGAAACAGCTTGTGGGAATGGCCTGGAGGTACGAATGGCTTAAAAATATCCTTTTTGGTATCGAGCCGCTCATCACCAAAGATTCGGCCAGAGCATCTTTAAAAACAACTCATTTTTCGGGCGAAATGATTTCAAAAACGGTAGACTTTAAATACACCCCTATTGAGGATACAATAAAAGATACCACACAATACTTTTTAGAAACCCAACAGTAAGTCTTCTGCCATCAATCTGCATCTTAGTGTTATTCTGGTTTGTTTTTCAATTCCGAAACGCCCCCCGATACAATAAATTTCATCACTTCCACTGAACTGGCATCTATGGGAGTAACCTGTTTTTTAGGTACCGCATACATTTCGCCTAACATACCGTAAGAGCTGGGTAAATAAACACCCACCATATCATGTAATCCCAAATTGCTAAGGTCGGCAGTGGTAATAAATCCAAACCGATGCAATAGTCCAGCCTCGTCGAGCTTAACAATCACTGGCTGGTTAAACTTTTTTTCGCCACCCACAAATGCAGATAACAAATCCTTTACCGAAGTATATATCATCTTAACCAGCGGTGCTTTTTTCATTGTTTTATCGTAGGCCAACGAAATAGGCGACGATATCATACGCTGGCCAACATAACCTATCAAAGTAACCAGCATAAGTATTAAAATCAACCCCAGACCTGGGAAGTTGTATCTAGATAAAAAGCCTTCCTGAAAGAATTCTCGATCTCGTAATAAACCATCGATCCATACAATGGAAACAACAATAACATACACGGTAACGGCCAATGGTGCGATGTAAAGAAGTCCTTGTAAAAAATATCGTATTAATTTTCTCATATAAACATTATGTGTTTTACGGTTAAATATTTTCAAGTTCGCTTTTTTGTTTCTTTGTTAGTTTTGATACAACCAGCTCGTAGGAATGATCAATCATTTCTTTTAGGAAATCTGGCTTCATACTACCGTCTATATGTACCGTGTTCCAATGAACCTTGCTCATATGGTATCCAGGTTGTACGCAAGGGTTTTGTTCTCTAAGCGCAATGGCTTTTTTAGGGTCACACTTTAGGTTTATAGATAAGTCGCCCTCTAAATTAGTAAGTGCATATATCTTACCCATTACTTTAAATACCAGAGTAACCTGATCAAAGGGAAATTCTTCGGTGGTTCCTTTCTTTAACAGGCAATAGTTGCGTAATTCTTCAATATTCATAAAAAAGTATTTTGCTGGAGGGTCCAAAATTACATTTTTTTAATTTCTCCTTATTCCCCTTTTATAATTAATTCACCGGAGGATAAAAAGCTTCCATAATATGTTCAATTTTCCATTCGTTATTTTCGGGAATAACGGCAATAACATCAAACCTTACTTCCAAATCAATATCGTTTTGGATGATATATGCTTCGGTGGCATCCACCAAAAAACGTATTTTGGCATTGGTAATGGAATCTTCGGGCAGTTCCCATTCGTCAGTGGTACGGGTTTTTATTTCTACTATAATCAATAAATCATCCTTTTTGGCAATCAAATCAATTTCTTTATGATTGTAATACCAGTTTTGCTCCAAAATCTCGTAGCCATTTTCTGCCATATAATTAACAGCAACTCTTTCTCCTTCTTTTCCTAATTCGTTATGATCTGCCATGGGATAAATTTGATTAAAGGATTAAAAGATTAAAAGATTAAAGGATTAAAAAAATTAACGCACCAGACTTTTAAACTTATTTTTATCAAGCAAATGGTTAATTGCAAACGGATTATTAAAATACGATATAATTACATTCTGAGCCAACAATAGATTTGTAAATTAGAGCTTGTAAAACTACACCGAAATTAAACTAACCTGATTTTCTTTAACTTGAAGCTCCATTTCCTCACCAAATATTAGGGGGTAATTGGTTTCAACATGACCTGCCGGAAAGTTAAATGCCACGGGATAATTATATTCCTTCACACTTTTAAAGATAATATCTTCAATTGTTTCTCCAAAGGGTGTTTCGTTGTCCTTCATATCGGTAAACTGTCCTACCACTAAGCCCGACAATTTTTCAAGGACTCCGCCTAATTTTAAATTAAGCATCATTTTATCCAAATGATACAAATATTCCGAAATATCTTCGATAAATAATATTTTACCCCGTGGGTCGAAATCGTATGCTGTGCCACGAAGCGCATGTAATAACGAAAGATTGCCACCAGTTAAAATTCCTTTTGCCGTACCTAAGCGGTTTGTAGGGTAGGGGTTAATGAGATATTGTGGCGATTCGCCACGCAGAAATGAAAATAAAATATCTATATCGGCTCCAGTTTCAGTATAATTTAAAAAGCTTTTGCACATGGGCCCATGGATAGAACATAGACCGTGTTTTTGAAAGGCAGCATGTAATACGGTGATATCGCTAAAGCCAATAAGCCATTTGGGGTTTTCTTTTATGGCGATAAAATCCAATTCATCCACATAACGAATCGCACCATAGCCTCCTCGGGTACATAAAATTGCTTTCACTTCCTTGTCGTCCATCATCTGTTGTAAATCGTTTTTTCGATTTTCGTCTGTCGACGAAAAATTATAATGATGACGATTCAAAAAACTCCCAAGCTTTATTTTATAGCCCATCTGTTCTATCCTTTGGCTGGCTTGCTGAATAATGGCATAATCTATTCTGCCGGCCGGGGCAACAATGCCTATGCTGTCTCCTTTTTGCAACGATGGTGGGTGAATCATGACTATATTTTTACGTTGTGTACATTGCTAAAATACAAGTGTGTTACAATGTGTACAAAAAAAACCAAAATGTTTGTAAAAACCTTATCTTTGCACAAATCAAAAAAAAAGATTATTGATTTATGTTTTGGGGTTGGGGTTTAGAGTTCAAAGTTTAAAGTTTGGGCTTTTACCGAATACTGAATAACGATTACTGACCACTGATTACTAATTTTTATACCTACGATACATTTAAGCGCTTAAATAAAATGGATAACTTTAAAAGAACACTGATTACCACTGCTTTACCTTATGCTAACGGACCTATACATATTGGCCATTTGGCTGGGGTTTACGTTCCGGCTGATATCTATGCCCGCTATTTACGAATGAAGGGGGAGGATGTATTGCTGATTGGCGGAAGCGATGAGCACGGTGTTCCTATTACCCTAAAAGCTAAAAACGAGGGGATAACACCCCAAGATATCGTAGATAGGTATCATAATATTATCAAAAAATCATTTGAGGATTTTGGGGTTACTTTTGATGTATATTCCAGAACAACATCCGAAACACATTATAAAACCGCATCCGATTTTTTTAAAACCATCTACGATAAAGGCGGCTTTGTTGAAAACGAATCCGACCAGTTTTACGATGAAGAAGCCAAGCAGTTCCTGGCCGATAGATATATTACAGGAACCTGTCCGCATTGTGGAAATGATGGTGCTTATGGCGACCAGTGTGAAAGCTGCGGTACCTCATTAAATGCCAATGATCTTAAAAATCCTGTTTCGGTAATTACAGGTAGTGTGCCAACGCTTAAAAAAACCAAACATTGGTATTTGCCCTTGGATAAGCACGAACCGTTTTTGAAAAAATGGATTTTAGAGGAGCATAACGAGTGGAAATCTAATGTATATGGCCAGTGTAAATCATGGTTAGACCAAGGCTTGCAGCCACGGGCAGTGAGTCGAGATTTAGACTGGGGTGTTCCGGTGCCTGTGGATGGCGCCGATGGCAAGGTACTTTACGTTTGGTTTGATGCGCCTATTGGATACATTTCGGCCACCAAAGAATTAACGCCAGAATGGGAGAAATATTGGAAAGACCCCGAAACCAGATTGTTACATTTTATTGGCAAGGATAATATTGTTTTCCATTGTATCATGTTCCCGGCCATGTTAAAGGCCGAAGGCTCTTTTAACTTACCTGATAACGTGCCAGCCAATGAATTTTTGAATTTGGAGGGAGATAAAATATCTACTTCGCGTAATTGGGCGGTTTGGTTACACGAATATCTCGAAGATTTTCCGGAAAAGCAGGACTCCCTAAGATATAGTCTCTGTGCCAATGCACCTGAAACTAAGGACAATGATTTTACTTGGAAAGATTTTCAGGCGCGCAATAACAATGAGTTGGTGGCTATATTGGGCAATTTTGTAAACCGAACCATGGTGCTTACGCAAAATTATTACCAGGGTATAACACCTGCTATGGGTTCTGTTGTGGATGATTTTGATAGAGAAGCGTTGGAGCAGATAGATGAAATAGTGAAAAAAGTGCAGGCCAGTTTGGATAATTTCCGTTTTCGCGAAGCCGTGAAGGAAATGATGACCTTGGCTCGTTTAGGAAATAAATATCTTGCCGATACAGAGCCTTGGAAGGTTATTAAAACGGATGAGGAGCGTGTCAAAACTATTTTGTTCGTTTCCTTACAAATAACCGCTAATCTATCCATTCTGATGGAGCCCTTTTTGCCTTTTAGTGCGCTTAGACTGCAAGCTATGCTTAACTTGTCTGGCAAAAACTGGGATGATTTAGGGAAAACAGATTTACTTGCTCCGGGACATCAGATAAACAAACCGGAATTGTTGTTTTCTAAAATTGAGGACAAAGAAATTCAACATCAGCTGGATAAATTGCAAGCTACCAAAACTGCCAATCAAAGCGCTACAAAAACAGCAGAGCCGACAAAAGAAAATATAACCTTCGACGACTTTAATAAAATGGACATTCGTATCGGTACCATAAAAAGTGCCGAAAAAGTAGCAAAAACGAAGAAGTTGTTAAAACTTGAAGTTGATACAGGTATTGATAAACGCACGGTGGTTTCTGGAATTGCCGAATTCTTTAAGCCGGAAGATATAGTTGGCAAGCAGGTCAATATTTTGGTTAATTTGGCTCCACGCAACATTAAAGGAATAGAGTCGCAAGGAATGATATTGATGGCTCAAAATGCAAATGGCGAGCTGATATTTGTTGAACCATCTAAAAAGATGAAGCCAGGATCAGTAGTGCGTTAGGATAAAGATTGAAGCTATTAAAGTTTAAAATAAAAATTGCTGTCTAAAAAAAGGTGGCAATTTTATTTTTTAAGCTTGTAAGTAAAAATCTCCATCATGCCGGAATCGCTCAGAGAGCGGCTTTACTATATCCCCCTATTCGGGGGGACATAGGGGGGCATAAAAAAAAGAGTGCTTCCCGGAGGAAACACTCTTTTGAACTTAACTCTAATCTATGAAAAAAAACTCAAAACCCTCTTTTTAAATGGTTTAAAATAATCGGGACATCAAGTGACGTCCCGATTATCCAACTTAAACCCTAACCTAATCTATGAAAAAAAACTTAGTCGTTTTTCATGTAAAAATTTACAATGTCCGTGCCATAAACTATAAAATTTGCTGCGTTAACAAAACATTAACATCTCACTCTGGTAAGTTTTATTTTATACCTTATTTACTCTTTGCACCGTATATCCTTTTTAGCTATTTTTAAGCCGCAAAAAAAAAACATAACAACATGATTGACAAATTAAAATCATCCTTGCCCTACATCGGAACTGTTTTATTATTTATCGTTCTGAGTTTCGCCTATTTTAGCCCGGTGCTAAAAAATAAAACCTTACCTCAAATGGATAACAGCCATGCCATTGGTATGGCGCAGGAGTTAAAAATATTTGAAAAAGAAACGGGTGAAACCTCGCAATGGACCAATAGTGCATTTAGCGGTATGCCTGCCTATCAGATAAAAGGCGATAGCTCAAAGAACATTTTTTCGTACATCAATAGGATGATGCGTTTGGCTTTGCCTTATCATACGGTGGCTATTATGTTTTTGTATTTGCTGGGTTTCTTCCTATTTATGTTGAGTCTTAAAATGGATTGGCGGCTGGCTCTTATCGGCGCGCTGGCTTTTGGCTTTGGTTCCTACAATTTGATAATTATTGTGGCCGGCCATATCACAAAGGCATATACTATAGCTTTAATGGCTCCGGTTATTGGTGGTGTGCTATATACTTATAACCGGAATGTATGGCTGGGAGGAATATTTACCACCATTGCCTTGGGTTTACAAATTGCGTACAACCATGTTCAGGTTACGTATTATTTGGCTTTGCTTATAATTGTACTGCTTGTTTTTAGACTGGCTTATGCTATACTACATAAAACCATAAAACATTTTACCAAGGCCTCATTGGTGCTATTGGGAGCCGCTTTTTTAGCCTTGTTACCTAATATTACCAACTTATGGACTACCTACGAATATGGTAAATATAGTATTCGGGGCAAATCGGAACTGACTAACGAGGCCGGAGTAGAGGAACATAGCGGTTTAGATAAAGATTATGCCTTGGCCTGGAGTTTGGAGCCTCAAGGATCGTGGACGCTATTAATACCTAATGCAGTAGGCGGTGCATCCGAGGCTATTGCTAACAATCCCTCTGCATTAAATCATGTAGATGATCAGTTTAAAGAAGCCGTGGGAGGTCAAAGTCAATATTGGGGAGGTCGTCCTTTTACCTCGGGTCCTGTATATGCTGGTGCTGTGGTTTGTTTTTTATTTATGTTGGGCATGTTTTTTTATCGAGGACCTGATAGATGGTGGCTGTTTGCAGCTACAGTATTCTCTTTATTTTTGGCTTGGGGCGAGCATTTTCAGCCATTTACAGATTTTATGTTCTACAATTTCCCCTTGTACAATAAGTTTCGTACGGTGGAAATGGCCATGGTGATAGCATCTTTTACCATACCTACCCTGGGATTACTTGGGTTAAGGGAAGTTTTTAAAAATCCACAGCTGATACGCGAAACCAATTGGAAATTTTTTGTGGCTTTTGGACTTACAGGAGGCATAAGCCTATTGTTTTATCTATTCCCGGCAGTCTTTTTTAGTTTTATCAGCGATATAGAATTAAGCTCCATTCTGCAACAAAAGCAACAGGCCATACAACAAAATGCAGCTCAAGCCAGTCAGGTTTCGGCCTACTTCGATGGTATAGTGCACAATTTAAAAGTAGCACGAGTATCCTTATTTAAAGCCGATGCGTTTAGGTCGTTTGCATTTATTTTGATTGCATCTGCCTCGGTTTGGTTTTATGCTACCAACAAGCTTACAGGTAAGTATCTGGTTTGGGGTTTGGGCCTACTGATATTGGTTGATCACTGGGGGGTGGATAAAAGGTACTTAAATGACGAAGATTTTGAAAGTAAAAGAAATATAGGTCGTGAGTTTGTTTTGAATAATTCAGATAAGGCTATCAATGAGGTAAAAAAGGATGGAGACCGTGTATTTACTGTTTATCGTGATCCGTTTAAAGAAGTTACTACATCCTATCACCACGAGTCTATTGGTGGATACCATGGTGCCAAACTGAGACGCTATCAGGATTTGATAGAAAACTATTTGGGGCAGGATTGGCAAGCCTTGGTTGGCGTATTACAAGCCCAAGGTGGAGAACAAGAAATTCAGGATAAGCTGGCAAACATGAATGTATTAAATATGCTCAATGCTCGCTTTGTGGTGTATAGCCCTAAGGCTGCTCCAATTATTAATTATAGCGCTATGGGTGATGCCTGGTTTGTAAAAGATATTTACCCCGTTGATGCGCCTGACGGTGCGATCGACGCTTTAAGTTATGTGCCTTTGAGAGAGAAAGCGGTAATTAACATCTCGGAATTTAAAAATTTAGAAGGATACAAATTAGATTCTGTATCTGGAAACTTGAATTTAAAGAGTTACAAGCCAAATCAGCTTGTGTATGATTATACTATTGCGCAAGATCAGTTGGCTGTTTTCTCGCAAATATATTACCCAAAGGGATGGAATGCTTACGTAGATGGTGAAAAGGTTGATATTTACAGGGCAAACTATGTTTTAAGGGCAGTGTTGTTGCCCAAAGGAAAGCACACTTTGGAGTTTAAGTTTGAGCCTGCATCCTTTAAAGCAGGTCAAATAATTTCGTTAATAAGTTCGCTGTTGATATTGCTGCTGATTGGATTAGCAGCCTTTAAAATATTGAAGAAGGAATAATGGCTTGATAAGGCTTGATAATGAAAAGATAGATAAGGGAGCCGAATATATTGGTTCCCTTTTTTTATTTGAATCCTATGCCGGTAACCGAAATATCATCAAAAACAGAACCCCTCTCAAGCTGCTCCGCAACCAGTTTTTTTAGATCGTTCATATTGCTTTCGATATCCTGATCATTAGAGATGATGTCTTCGATAGGTTTCATGCTGGATTCAATCTGGTCATCGTTTTCTAATTCAACCAGACCATCTGTAAAAGCAAGAAGTTTGGCATTTCGGGGCACCCTTACCTTTCCAATTTCTATGGTGGGTATTTCGTCCAGCATGCCTAAACCTATGCATCCTTTATCAAGACTGATCAATTGTTTTCGTTTGGGGTCGAACAGCATGGGCGGCAGGTGGCCAGCATTAATGAAGGTAAGGGTCCGGGTAAAAGAATTGTACTTGCCCAAAAACATGGTAATAAACTTTTCGTTATTAGCGCTCATGTTTACTTTGCTGTTGAGCAAATGGGTCAGTTTCTTTAAGCCGATATTTGGTGTGTATAGGGCACGAAAAACCGCCTGAAAATTGGACATCAACATGGCAGCCGAAATCCCCTTTCCGGATACATCCGCAATGCAAAATCCCAATACATTTTTCGACAAGCGGATGAAATCGTAATAATCGCCGCCTACTTCGAACTGAGGGTGATAAAAAGTGTGGATGGAGTATTTGGTACTGATGGGCAAATGGTCGTCAGCCGGAACTAATTTGGTTTGAATCCGAGATGCCAGCTCCATTTCTTTTCTCATGGCTTCCTGTTCAATTACCTGTCGCTGCATCCTTTTGTTTTCGATAAAAACAATAATGAGGTTTGAGATAATTTGAATTAGTTTCAGATGTTTAATGGTAGGGCTAATGCCGGTTTGTTCCTCCTCCACATCACCTATCAACACAAAACCTATGGCATTGTATCGATGAAATAGCGGTATTACCGCATCAAAACCCTTTAACTGAGGGGGGTGGGAAAGGGTAACATTTTCGATGTTTTGATATTGGATAAGATCACGTTGTACATCAATACGGGCTACTTCATCCTTAGTTACGCCCGAGTTTAACAGGTTGTCCCATTTGCCGTCGGCAAATGTAAAAACCAATATCTTACCCACTTCAAGTTCTTCGCGTAGAAGCACCTCGAACTCCGACAATAAGTCTTCAATACTGTGATCCTCGTTAATTGTTTGTGCAATATCGAGCAGTATATTTAACCTATCCTTAAATAAACGTAGTTTCTTTTTTTGAATATGGGTAACCATGACTTATCTATACTATTCTTTTTAGAATCGTAAGGTATTATTTTTTTTTACCTAAAGAAAATGAAATTTGCTATTGTTAGATAAAAAATTCTTAAAATTAAACTGTAGAAAAATTAGAAAAGATACAAGTGACAATGAATAAGGGATTTATATATAAAAAGCCCTGATGCAATACAGGGCTTTTTATACCATAGGGTGTAATCTATTTTTTTACTCGCTCCACGTAACTGCGGTCGCGTGTATCAACCTTTATCCAATCACCCGTATTTACGAACAAGGGAACCATTATTTGCGAACCGGTATCAATGGTAGCAGCTTTTAATGAGTTGGTAGATGAGGTATCTCCTCGAACACCAGGCTCAGTATAAGTAATCTCAAACTCAATATTCATGGGTAGATCAACTAAAAGTGGTGTTTCAGTATCGGCATGATATACCACTTCGCAGTTTAAACCATCTTTTAATAAATCGTGGTTCTCTATTAATTTTTCTGCAATATGAACCTGTTCGTAGTTTTCATTGTTCATAAAAACATAACCCATTTCCTCTTTGAACAAATATTGATAGCTGCGACGCTCTACACGTTGCTCATTCAATTTTATGCCTACTGAAAAGGTGTTGTCAAGAACTTTTCCGGTTGAAATGTTTTTTAATTTGGTACGGACAAAAGCTGGTCCTTTTCCTGGTTTGACATGTTGAAAATAGATTACAGAATACAAGTCGTTCTTGAATTCAATACACATCCCATTTCTAATGTCAGCTGTAGTTGCCATAGTATTGTTAATTAATTCTTTGTGTAAATTATTTTTGTGCTGCAAAAATATATCAAATCCTTAAAATAGCTAACAAATTATTTTATTATTTAGGGTTCAGAGGTAATATTAAGTTTTCTGCGGCCTTATTTACTTATTTTCCAATGCTTGTTAATAAACCCTGATAGCTTTCTAATTCGCATGTGAAAGCCCCTACCTTTAAGTTTGCTTTTAATTTTATGGGTATCCGGTTTTTATCGCGGGTAATCCAAATCGTCATATCATTGTCCGTTTTAAACATCCTACCCGTTTCGGTAACTGGATGAAAAACATAGCAATTAATTTTACCAAAGTCCGTTTTAATGGTCTCCGTACCCATATATTTTATTTTTAACGGAAATATTTCATCTGAAAAATACGTGGTAAGCTCAATTATTTCGCCTTCCTTCAAGCTATCGTTAAATTTATATCGGCGTGCAAAATAAAAGGCCGAAACAATATCTTGGATTTTATAAGGAACCTTTACGTCTCCTGATTTTTTGCTTTTAATGGTAATGGAGTCCTGATGTAAGGAATTATAGTCATACAATACTTCGTTATAGTAGGTATATCCTCCTTCGCGAATGTCGCGTACCGATTTTAAAGGCTGCTCAGTAAGTGGATTTAAATAACTAACGTATCTGTCTCTTACTTTAAATAAGATATCTACCATGCCCGAGGTTTTTGCAGCCAGCTCCAATTCTTGTGTTTTTTTTCCATTCCAAACCGTATCTTTTACCGTTAACGAAATGTAACCACCCTTGATGAAACCATATTTTAAAGCGTATTTTAATTTTTCGCCGGACTTATAAGCTTGGTTTTCGGTCTTAATATCTTTTTTTGCCCAAATTGAATCCGAATTGGATAAGACGATAAGAAGGAAAATAAACAGAATTTTTTTATACATAGGATATTGTTTTATCTTAATTAGGGGAGGTTAAAACAAATTTCAGACCAGCTTTATGCAACTGTTCTAAGTTAAAATATTTTGTTTCTTGGCACGGTAGCTACAAAGTCCTTTAAATAAAAGGGTTCAAAGTAGGCTAAATCTTCAAATTGTTTATTCATATATTTTTTACGTGCTAAGCCAGCCATGTTGGATGCCAGAGGAAACTGCCCTTCTAAAAATAGTGCATTGGGATGAATAATGGTGTCGCGACATTTATCGGCTCCATCTCCAAAAAACACGATAGTTTGTGTGTCAAGTAAGTCGCGATAGCTGTTGGAGTCTATTATTTGGGCACTAATTTTTTCTGTCATCCGCATAGATACATCAAATAAAGCGGTATAAACTTCCATCCTACGTGCGTCAATCATGGGGCAGTAAAGCATTGCATGAGTTGTGTTTTGTAGCTCGGTATGCCCTATGACTGCTTGTGCCAGACACTCTAAAGAAGTAATGGCAATGAGCGGCTTGTTTAATGCATAGCTGATTCCCTTGGCCACAGAAACCCCAATGCGCAAGCCTGTATAGGATCCAGGTCCACTGCTTACCGCAATAGCATCTATATCTTGTAAAGTGATATTGGGAAGGTCTTTAAATAGTTCCTGTATTAATACAGTTAGGTGGGTAGCGTGCGAATTTGCCTCAAACAGTTGCCTTTGTGCCACAATAGTATTGTCATTCGACAAAGAAACCGAACAAACCCTGGTAGAGGTTTCCATTGAAAGAATAAGCGCCATAATATAACTTTTAGCCGACAAAAGTAATACTTTTTGCGTTCTTCGTTTATAAAGGATAAACATAAAGCAAAAAAAGAGCCGTCCCCATGGAACGACTCTTTCTCAAGTTAACCTAAACCTTAATCTATGAAAAAAAATTACTCTTTAGAACTTGATACGCTAGGGCTGCAATTAGGTTACGTTTTTTTATTTATTTGGGTTAAATTATCAAACAATGCTTTGTTTTAAAAATGAAAAAGAGAATTGTGATATAATAAAAAACACCACATCGCATTGTATTTTAAAGATGATTCGTATTTTTAGACCCCGTTATCCACTATTTGTTGTGCTCGATGCTGCAATATGATCGGTTAATGAAACAATACTTAATTTTAAAATAACACAATGGCTTTACAAGAAGAAATGGAGAAACAAGGGATTTGGCTTTTTAAGTACAGAAGCTTTTTACCTTTAATTATTTTATTCATCGGAACTGTTCTTTATATTAGAACTGAAATGTATCCTGAGACATTTATATTAGAAGGAACCTCATATGAGATTTACTTTGAAATGTTTTGTTTGCTGATTAGCCTAGCTGGATTGGGTGTTCGTATTGGAACAGTTGGTTATACTCCAAAAAATACCTCTGGAAGAAATACAAGTCAACAAGTAGCGGATACTTTAAATACGACCGGAATGTATTCTTTGGTAAGACATCCATTATACGTAGGAAACTTTTTGATGTGGCTTGGAGTAGGAATGCTAACTGGCAATTTTTGGTTTGTAATTGTTTTTTGTTTTTTCTATTGGGTTTATTACGAAAGAATTATGTTTGCGGAAGAGCAGTTTTTAAGAAGAAAGTTCGGGCAACAATATTTGGAATGGTCAAAAGATGTACCTGCGTTTATTCCAAATTTTAAAAATTTCAAAAAATCGAATTTAGACTTCAGTTGGAAAAAAATATTGAAAAAAGAAAAAAACGGATTGTTTGCTCTGTTCTTAATTTTCTTAATTTTTGATGTTTTAGGAGAAGTAATAGGCAAAACATACGATTATAACTACTTTTTAATTGCCATGTGTACTATAACTGGCTTAAGTTATGTTGTTTTAAAGTACCTTAAACATAAAACTAGCGCACTAAACGAACCCAATAGATAAGCTCTTCCTCCAACGATAAGGAGGTTAGTTAAAGACTGTAATTTGGAGCCACACAATGAGGACGACCGTTGTGAATGTGGAGGGGATAGGCGTTGAGAGGAAATGCCCCGGATTGTTGTTTTTTAATTTTAACCGGATTTTATGTTTATAAAAAAGAGGTTTGACATTCTATTTAGAAACAAATAGAATGTCAAACCTCTTTTGTTTATTGTCATAATATATGCTTCCGTATTTTTTACAAGATGATGAATTACACTGCATGATTTTTTTTTTCGGAATAAACTTTTTTTTTAAAATTAACTTGAAATAGTTGAACTTTTAACGAAAACTCAATGTTTTATTTACGTACCTAAAAGCGTAATTGTACCAGGCAATTTATTATAATATAATATGGTAGCGGCAATTCTTTTTTATGGTTGAGATGTGTATTTATATTTAGATGCAACGATGTAAAAATTGGGTTGTTATGAAGGAAAAGAAAAGCGATATTATAAATATAGATGAATCAGTAAAAGACGAAAAACAAACAGCTCAGGATTTTTTTGTGGTGGGTATTGGTGCCTCGGCTGGAGGTTTGGAGGCTATTCAGCAATTGTTCGACAATCTACCTGTGGATACGGGAATGGCTTTTGTGATTGTTCAGCAC
>JAGXIP010000039.1 GCA_024635585.1 Saccharicrinis sp.
CAATAACATCTTATCTGACTCCTAGATTGACTCATAAATCGTTTTTACTCACACAATGTTCTTATTACAGATTTCTTTTGATTAAAATAAGACGTCTTGACTGTATAAATTGTCATACAAATAGTTAATCCAAATATCATAATATGCATTTTATGCATATCTTCTTGCAGTTTATTGCAGTCAAATACTATGTCCGGAAGCTAGCAGTTGGCTGCTCTCCTCTATCGACACCTGATTATAGAACTTTCCTACCGCTGTAGAAGAAAGGAGTTTAAATTTTCTCCTTCACCAGTCTCATTAAACCTCCTAATTTCATTCTACCATCGTAGCCCATCCCTACTTTAATTCTGAAGCCTTTATCCTTATAGTTTTTACCTTTTGAAGTTGATTGAAATCAAGTCGAAGTGTAATTAATCTACTGGTGCCCAAAAAATGAACCGAAATAGCCAATAAATGTAAAACTACATTATGTGCACTGAAAATACAGAAGTCTCAAAAAATGTATATTTATCTGTTTATTCTTTATAAATGTGCTAATATTATTACCGTGAGTATAGTAAACACATATAAATTACAGAGGCTTCTGGAGATTCATGTTCCCAACACGCCACTGTTGTCATCTTGGATGGTGGCCAATGGCTATTCGTATCAACTTCAAAGGAAATATAAGCAAAGCAATTGGCTGGAAGCTTTAGGAAGTGGTGCTTTTAAACGGCCATCGGAAGAAGTTAATTGGCAAGGGGCAATGTATTCGATACAGCTACAGGCCAAATTGCCAGTTCACATAGGAGGATTAACAGCGTTATCTCTACATGGTGTTTCTCATTATATAAGAACAGGCAAGGAGGTTGTTTATCTATTTTCCGACCTTAACACAAAACTGCCTACTTGGTTTGCAAAATACCCATGGCATGCAGAAATAGTGCATACAAAAAGCACATTTCTTCCTTTTGATTTAGGACTGACAAATAAGGGGAAAGGATTGTTTCCTCTTATTATATCTTCGGTAGAAAGGGCGTTCTTTGAATGTTTATATCATGCCCCTGATACCATGGATTTAATTGAAGCTTACCATATATTATCAGGGCTGATGAATTTGCGTCCAAGATTATTAAATAAACTACTTGAACAATGCACTTCAATAAAAGTAAAAAGATTGTTTCTTTTTATGGCTGAAAAGGCAAATCATCAATGGTTTTCACTGCTGAAAACAGATGACTTAGATTTAGGCTCAGGTGATAGAAGCGTAGTGAAAAATGGTATGTATAATTCAAAATATAGAATAACGGTGCCAAAAGAAATCGAACAACTATGATAAACCCCAAGTACCGAGAACAGGTTGACCTGCTCCTGAAAGCTCTGCCAATTATTGCAACAGAAGAAATTTTCGCATTAAAAGGAGGTACCGCGATCAACCTTTTTGAACGAGAACTTCACAGGCTGTCTGTTGATATAGATTTGGCTTATGTCGGATTCGAGGACAGGGAGACAGCATTTGAGAATATTCAAAATGGTCTTGGGCGAATAAAAAATGCTTTTATAAAAGCAATACCGGGAATATCGATATCTTCGACACAGATGGAGGGATATGACTCAAAATTAAACTGCCAAACCGCTGATGCCCGAATCAAGATTGAAGTCAATATGGTCACGAGAGGGCATATCGCTCCTGTGAGACATATGGAAGTAACAAACGCAGTTGAAGAAGAATTTGAAAAACATGCCTCTATCAATGTACTTTCCCATGCTGAATTATGGGGTGGTAAAATATGTGCAGCCCTTGACAGACAGCATCCAAGGGATCTATTTGATGTTAAAATCCTTCTTGACGAAGAGGGGTTGACGGATGAGATAAAATATGGTTTCCTTGTTTTTCTTATGTGCCATATGCGACCAATGAATGAAGTTATCTTTCCAAATTATATTGACAATAAGGATGCGTATGAAAAACAGTTTAAGGGAATGACCACCATTCCATTTACTTATAAAGACTATGAGGATACGAGAATACGGCTTGTTGAATCGATAAAAGAATCGTTGACAGAAGAAGATAAATTTTTTCTTTTGACATTTAAAATGGGTATTCCCTCTTGGAGCTTTTTCCCAATTTATGATGTCAAAGAACTTACTGGAGTCAAATGGAAGCTTTTTAATATCAATAAACTTAAAAAACAAAACCCTGATAAATATTTAGAACAGCATTCTGAACTGTCACGGAAGCTCTATGAAAAATGAAATTCTTTATTTATGTTTTAAAAAATAAACCCATAGTATATTTACAAGAGGTTACATGAAATAAAGTAACTAGAATATTCCCTCTTTTAAAAACAAGGTTGACTAAAAAATATCTTGATTATAGTCTCACAAACTCCGGTTTTTATAAATACATTGCCCGAGTGAAGGAGTTCCATATGCCGGAAGAATGCTGACAGCCATTCTGAAAACAACAGGACAAGCTTTCACTAATTATCACCCTTTCCATACAATAATACAGAATACAAGATAGATATTACACTTCGTTATAAAATAAAAAACTTTCCCTAATACAATGAAAAAATAACATTTTTTCATTCCAATTCATTATATAATTCATACCTTTATATGTGGTCAATTTACATCGGCGAGACCAATACGAGACCTATAGATTTCTCAATGCGTAAAAACCCTGGTTATTAAGACATTAAGAGTTGGCATAAAGTCCGGCTCTGGGTACATATAAACCCCTTGATTATTTGATAATCAAGGGGTTTTGTTTTTTTAGGGTACCAATCGGGGGCAATAATTTAAGTGCTTAATGGGCAAAAACTCCAGTTTTCTGGCGTCCAGCCAAAGCTCGCGGTCTATGCCCGGCATTTCGGGCAATCTGCGAGCGTAGTAGCTACTCGGCGGAGGCGCTGATGGTTTCTGCAGCTTAGCAGTACCTAATACACCGTACCGCAATTTTTGCATGCCACCGCCGAGCCCCCACCTGAGCCGGGGTTCTGCAAAGCTTTAGTGTATTCAGCACTTTGAGTTGTTGTCCGGACGGACCTGTATTTTGCTTTAATGCAGGATTTTGATCTATCTATAAAGATGGAATTGGATCCAGATAATTCATCTTAACGAATAGGCGGTTAGAAGCAGGATTATTAATTAAAGCATCCGCAATTTACAAGATTTATGTGGAGTATCGAAGAGCATAAAACCAACTGAAAAAAAACATTTCCGTTTTGGAAGTTAGCCATGCCTGCTTTATTATCGATGTATATGGTTAAAATCTCTCAACAAATCTTCCAGAAATTTTTTGGCTGAACCCTTTATTTGCTCGATGCCCAATTTTTGTTTTAAAGCATTTTGAAGTTTTAATTGCATGGGATGATATTCTATGCTCCCTCCGGTATCGTTTGTTTCTGCTACGAAATGAAGTACTTCTTTTATGGTAGCCGCCTCCTCATCACTTATGTTTGCCGATTGGGGGTAAACGATTGTGTAATCCTCAGGCACCTCAACAAACGTTGTTTGCTCAAATAAATTTTTGTTCGACATTTTTACTGCTGTTGTATTGGTGGCCATATCGCCCAAGCGTTGTGCTTTTTTGCTCACCAATATGGATATTACAGCTATGGTGCCCCACATAATCCAAATATCAATAATGCGCAACAGCCACCGTATGAGGCAAGTACCCAGCGAAAGTTCAGAGCCGTCCAAAGGAGTCACTTTAATTTTTAGTAACATCTTTCCAAAAGTTTGACCGTTTAACAGTAGCTCAGTAAGCAGACTATAAAACACCGGAGGCATTATAAAAACCAGTTGCCACAGTTTAAATCCCATGGGACGAACCAATAATGTGCCCCACAAAATATACCACGAGGCAAGTATGAGCATATCAAAGGCAAAGGCCAAAATGCGGTCGCCAACGCCGGCAATCCTATATTCTAAATCTATATTTTGGGTGGTCGATACGGGTACATATTCCATCACTGACTTTTTTGTTGAATAGTTCCGGTTCAAATGTAGTAAATTTAAGGCTATTGTTTATATTTGGATTTTTATGTTAGTTGCTTTGCAAAATATTAATTCAAGTGAAAGAAATTACCTTTATCAACAGAAATAAGGCTCGATGGCAAAGCTTCGAAGATAACATGAAGCGCAACAACATATTGGAGGCGGACGATTTGGCCGATCAGTTTATTCAATTAACCGATGATTTAGCCTTTGCCCGGACATTCTTTCCCCGCTCAGGTACCATTGGCTATTTGAACGCTTTAACAGTAAAGACACATCAACAGATTTATAAAAATAAAAAGGAAAAAACCGGACGTTTTAAAACCTTTTGGACTACAGAACTTCCGTTGGAACTGTATCATAGCCGTACGCCCCTTTTTATTTCGATAGCCATATTTATGGTAGCCGCCATAATTGGGGCGGTATCTGCATTAAACGACGATACTTTTATACGTTTGATTTTAGGCGATAGCTACGTGAATACAACGCTGGATAACATTGAATCGGGCAACCCGATGGGAGTTTACGGCACCATGGATCAGTTAGAAATGTTTTTTACCATCACCTTTAACAATATTCGCGTTTCGTTTATAGTTTTTGTTTTTGGTATGCTTACCGCGCTTGGTTCGGGTTTGTTACTTGTTAAAAATGGAATAATGCTGGGTGCTTTTCAAGCTTTCTTCTATCAAAAACAATTACTATCGGTTTCTGCATTGGCTATTTATATTCATGGAGCGTTAGAAATTCCGGCCATTGTGATAGCCGGGGGTGCAGGTATTGTTTTGGGCAACAGTTTTTTGTTTCCTAAAACCTTGCCCCGCGCAACCGCGCTAGGAATTGCAGCCAGGCGTGGCGTAAAAATAATGATAGGCTTGGTTCCGGTTTTTGTGGTAGCGGGTTTTTTAGAGAGTTTTGTCACACGGTTTTATAGTACCATACCGCTAATAATTAATCTGATCATCATCATAGGTTCCCTAAGTTTTATTGTTTGGTATTTTTTCGTTTACCCCAAAGTGGTTTATGAAAGGGCTGGGAGCAAGGATTGAGCGTAAAGTGTAAAGAGGAGGGAAGCAGCCTAATCTCGGGGTACGACTATTTTGAAGCTGTAAATGTCGTGCCGCGAGTAGCAAGCGGGAAGCGGTAATCGGAGAAAAGAAAGCGTAAAGAGCAGAGCGTAAAGTGAACCAGATACGGCTGCCTCCTGAAATAATTAGAAATAAATAGAAATGTAAGAAACAAAGAGGTGCGGCAAATGGTGACACATAGAAATAACACCAATCAAAAAGAACTATGAAATAGTTCAATATGAATAGCCACGGGTAAAACCCCTGGTCTGATAATGAGGTAGAACTGAACCTCCGCTGCGGCGGAGCAGGCTCGGAAGGGGTTCAACTTTGATTCGCATAAATGAAGAAAATAAAGATAGGCCGAGGGGGATATGCGATTTGCGATTTATAATATGAAACTATAACCACACATTTAAATAACTATACCATATGTTTGACCAACAAGTAGAATTAAAAAAGAAAAGAGATTTTGGCGATGTACTCAACGCTACATTTGCTTTTATAAGGCAGGAATATAAAGGCTTGGGGCGTACGCTACTCCTGTATGCAGGTATTCCGGTATTGGTGCAAGCCATTTTAAGCGCCGTTTACGTTGATACTTCCTTAGCCGATTTATTAAGGACAATAACCAATCCGGAAGCATCGCAAAATGTGGTGGCTCCCATGCCGGGACGAGCGCTGCTCTTTAATCTCATCAATGTAATTGTGCAAATATTTTTATCGGGATTGGTGTATTGTTATATCGTGCTTTACGCCAAGAAAGGAGCCGGAAATGTGGATGTTAAAGAAGTGTGGCATAAGTTCACCTCCCTTTTTGGTGCATTCTTAGGATATAATATCCTTACGGGATTGGTTTTTGTTTTGGCCTTTATAGCCTTAATTATACCCGGCATTTATGTTATGGTTCCACTCTCCCTTATTTTAATTGTTAAGGTGGCCGAGGGTCAGGATTATGGCTCTTCTTTTTCTAGATGTTTTTATTTGGTAAAAGATCATTGGTGGCAAACATTTGGATTAATGCTGATTGCGGGCATAATTATGATGTTGCTGAGTGGCGTTGCTGCAATACCTGCCGGGATAGTGGCCGGGGCACAAGGAATTTTGAAGACAGAAGGTGATATGGTAACCCTTCCATTTATGATTACCGCTTTGGTGTCTACCGTTGGCACTGCTATCGTAACCCCTTTGCCTGCAATTGTTGTGTCGTTTCAATATTACAGTTTGGTTGAACAAAAGGACAACACTTCCTTGCTTTCCAAAATTGATAAAATTAACGATAGCATCCTTAATGATTAAGCAGTTGGTTTATATTCTCCTTGTCTTTTTCTTTTGCTTGCCAATAGGAACAGTTGCCAGCACCCTCGATTCTACTAAGGTGGAAGCTTGGGATAGCGCATCTGTGGATTACAGGCCTGCCTCAAAGGAAAAAATGGAGACCTATAAGCAAATGAAGGATTACAATTACGAAAGATTCGAAAAGCCCGAATCGCTATGGGATAAGTTTATGCGCTGGTTATCGGGAAAAATTGGTAATTCAACCTTAAACCAAAATTTGATTTTATATGGCTTGATAGGCTTTTCGGTTTTAGTATTCTTGTTTGTTATTTTAAAATTATTGGGAGTAGAAATTACCGGACTGTTTGTTTACGGCCATAAGAACAAGGCTGCACAATTACTTTTTAAACAGCAGCATGATGATATTTACAGCAATAACATGGAACAGATGCTTCATGAGGCCATTAATGGCAAAGCGTATCGCGAGGCTGTGCGCCTACTGTATTTATTAAGCCTACGCCAGCTCGATGCTTTGGAGCTGATACGTTGGCAGCCTTGGAAGACCAATAAAGATTATTACTACGAATTGGTTGTGGCCGAGCACAAACACCAGTTTAGTGCGTTGCAACTCAGCTACGAATATATATGGTACGGTCAGTTTAAGGTCGAGGAGGAGAAATTTAATGAAGTGCAGGCACAGTTTAAGCTGTTTGAAAATGCATTAAGTTCCAACAAAATAGGCTTAAACCATGGCTAAACCATTGCACAATAAATATTTGCTAATAGGTTTTTCGGTAGCGCTTGTTGCCTATATCGTTGTATTGATTCTTACACCCCGTCCCATCGATTGGAGCCTGAGTTTCTCGAAGAAAGATAAAATACCGTATGGCAGTAGCATATTGTTTGCCGAGTTGGAGCAACTTTTTGCCGATGGCGAAATTAAAACCATGCATTCGCCCATCTATAATTATTTGCAGCATACGAGTCAAAATAACACCTCTTTTATTTTTATAAACAATTTTTTTAAGCCCGATGATTTAGATTTAAATAAGATGCTGGATATGGTAGAATCAGGAGCCAATGTTTTTGTATCTGCGGTTGAATTTACCGAAAAATTGCAAGATACATTACGTTTTAGCGTAGATGAGGAAGTGTTTTCAACTTATGAGACGTCGGATTCTATCATCCTAAATTTGGTGAACCCAAAGCTTAAGTCGAGTAAGGGGTACACCTACAATAAAGCATTCCATAAAGTTTATTTCGAAAGTTACGACACCTTAAAAACAACGGTATTGGGAATTGGTGACAAGGCGCTTACCAATTTTGTGCGAATTAAATACGGTGCCGGAAACTTTTTCATCAACACCAACCCACTGGCCTTTACTAACTATAACATGCTCATTGGTGAAAACTACGAGTATGTGTTTAAATGCTTGTCGTATCTGCCCAATGCTACCGTTATTTGGGACGAACATTATAAACAGAAGGATGCTGTGTCTGGTTCGGAGTTCCGTTATATCCTTTCGCAAAACGCATTGCGCTATGCTTGGTATTTATTATTGTTTGGATTACTTGTTTACATGGTTTTTGGCAGTAAGCGCAGGCAGCGGATGATACCAATTATAAAGCCACCTCAAAACACAAGCCTTTCGTTTGTAGATACCATAGGCCGTTTGTATTACCGGAAAAAGGACCACTTGAACATGGCAAAGAAGAAATATACGTATTTCCTCGAATTTTTACGCACCAAATATTATATAAACACTGCCCATATAGGGCCTGAAATGTATAACGAAATTTCAGAAAAATTTGAGGTACCCAATGCTACAGTTAAGCAACTATTTAATATGGTGCAGAGGATACATCAGTCCCAAAGCATATCCGAAGAGGATTTAATTCAATTTGATAAAAAATTAGATTTTTTTTACGATAGGAGCAGAGGAAGAAAATGAAACTAATAAAACCATCCAATACATGGAAAACCAACCATCATTCACCAATAGGCTCAATTTAGATGAGCTGAGCCTTGCCGCTCAACAAATAAAAAACGAAATAGGGCGCGTGATCATAGGCCAGGAAAAAACGGTTGACCTTATGCTGACGGCTTTGTTGGCCAACGGCCATATCTTACTCGAAGGCGTGCCGGGCGTGGCTAAAACTATGCTTGCAAAGCTAATGGCAAAAAGCATCTCGACCAATTTTAAGCGCATTCAGTTTACGCCTGATTTAATGCCCTCGGACGTATTGGGCACCAGTGTTTTTAATATGGCCAAATCGGAATTTGAGTTTAAGCCGGGGCCCATATTCTCAAATCTGGTGTTAATAGACGAGATAAACCGTGCTCCTGCTAAAACCCAGGCTGCCTTGTTTGAAGTGATGGAAGAACGCCAGGTGACAATGGATGGGGAGTGCCGTAAAATGGAAGCGCCATTTATTGTTTTTGCCACGCAAAACCCGGTTGAACACGAAGGTACCTACCGCCTTCCCGAAGCGCAAATGGATCGCTTTATGTTTAAAATAGAGCTCGACTATCCATCTTTAGATGAGGAAATTACCATTCTCACAAATGCTCAGGAGCGTGGCGTTATACCTGAAGTTTCATTGGTAAACGCAGTGGTGAGCCCTGAGCAAATTGTGGCACTGCAAGCGTTGGCCACAAAAGTTTTGATAGAACCCGCACTGATAGGATACATAGCCCGAGTGGTGGAGAAAACCCGTAAGTCGAATGCCTTGTTTCTGGGAGGTAGTCCCAGGGCTTCGCTGGCCATTTTAAATTCTGCTAAAGCCTATGCTGCCATTCAAGGACGCGATTTTGTTACCCCCGAAGATATTAAATTTGTGATGATACCCGTATTGACCCATCGCGTTATCCTTACACCCGAAAAGGAAATGGAAGGCGTAAAAACAAATACCGTTATTCAACAAATTATCGATTCAATCGAAATACCCCGTTAAACCGAAACTCCGGGCGCGACTCCAAGTCGCACCCGGAGTAGTCTCTTATCTAGTAATCTCTTCCCGCAGGAAATATAAAAAGGCAGCGGGATGTTGTTTCACTCCATATCTAACTGTTTCCCAACTTCATGCGCAAATTCTGGAAGTCGATTTTTATTAACCCCCGTTTTTTTATATCCCTGGCGGTTATTATGGTGCTGATGATTTTAGGTCAGTATTATCCTGCTTTTTACGTATCGGCTCAATTGGTATTTTGGTTGTTTTTACTTTTATTATTGGTCGATTTGCTATTGCTTTTTATGGGCAGAAGCTCTACCAAAATACAGGCCAAGCGACTACTTCCGGAACGTTTTAGTAACGGCGACATAAATAAAGTAGAACTCACTTTTTTGAACCGTTTTAATTATACTGCTGATATAACATTGATTGATGAACTGCCCGTTCAGTTTCAGAAAAGAGATTTTGAAGAGAAGTTTACGCTAAAGCCCGGGCAGGAAAAAACTTATTGCTACGAGGTGAGCCCGGTAATGCGGGGAGAGTATTCTTTTGGAGCCTTAAATATATTTGTCCGTTCGCCTATTTCCCTTATTTCGCGCCGTTATATTTTTAACCAAAATGCTATGGTTAAAGTATATCCTAGCTATATCGCCATGCGGCAGTTCGAGCTGATGGCCATCTCTAACCGACTAACGGAAATTGGGGTTAAGAAAATTCGCAGGATTGGTCATCAAATGGAGTTTGACCAAATACGTGATTACATTACCGGCGACGACTACCGAACCCTCAACTGGAAAGCCACGGCTCGCAAAAGTCGCCTGATGGTAAATCAATACCAAGACGAGAAATCGCAACAGGTGTTCAGCCTTATTGATATGGGACGCAGCATGAAGATGCCCTTTAATGGGATGACGCTGCTTGATTATGCCATTAACACTTCGCTGGTAATTTCGAATATTGCCATGCTCAAACACGACAAGGCTGGGCTAATCACCTACAGCAAGACCATTCACTCTATGGTACCGGCAGCGCGCACCGGCCGCCACCTTCAAAGCATCATGGAAGTGCTGTACAACCAACAAACAGATTATAAGGAACCCAATTTGGAGTTGCTGTATGCCCAAATAAAACGTAGGGTGCATCAGCGTAGTCTGATGATGTTATATACTAATTTTGAAAGCCTGAGCTCTGCACGCCGTCAGATACCTTTTTTGCAAAGGCTGGCCAAGAGCCATCTATTGGTGGTAGTTTTTTTTGAAAATACCGAGCTGTGGAATCGTGCCCAACAAAAAAGTGAGACCATAGAAGATATTTATGTGAAAACAATAGCCGAAAAATTTGTCTTCGATAAAAAGCTCATCGTACGCGAACTCAAACAACATGGTATCCATGCTGTTTTAAGTGCCCCAGGCGATTTGACGGTAAATACAGTAAATAAATATCTCGAAATAAAATCGAGAGGTTTGTTGTAGCGGTTTATCTGTTCTTTATAGGGTTTTGGCGAGTGTCAAAAACCCTGTTAATTTAAAAGCGATATCTTCACTATACAGTTCACAATAAAAACTATAGATTTTTCGCAAGTCCTTGGCTGCTCTTGATGTCCATTTTATTTCGTAGGTCTCCAATTAAAAATCTCTTTTTTCAGCTAAATTCATCATTTCATTATTTAATGCGGATACAAATTTAACGGTAAAAGTTTATATATACTACTTTTAAACCTGCGAGTGCACGCCAATCATATTGCCCTCGGTATCTTGGGCCAAAACCATAAAGCCATATTCTCCTATGGACTGTTTTGGTTGCATAATTTTGCCGCCAGCTTCTTTTACTCGGCTTTCTTCTATGGCACAATCATCGCTACCAAAATATCCATGTCTATGGATAAGAAGCACCAATCCAAAAAAAGATTTTTTATAAGTTATAGTCCAAGCACATTTTCCAATTCGGCCATTTCTTTTAGTTCCCAAAAGTTTTCCAACTTCGTATTATTCTCCACCTGTTCATGTATCCATGTGGTATGAAATGGGATGTAAACGGCAGAGCCACCAATGTTCAATATGGGTAGGATATCTGATTTTAATGAATTCCCTATCATTAAAAAATCCTTGGCCTCAATATTTAGATGGTTGAGTACTTTTTTGTAATTGGCCTCCTGTTTGTCGCTCATGATCTCGATATGATGAAAATACTTGTCAATATCGGCCTTCGCGAGTTTGCGTTCCTGATCTAACAAATCACCTTTGGTAACCACAATTAGTTTATAGCCCTTTTTACTTAAGCTTTTCACAACCTCTTTGCTGCCATCTATAAATGTAACCGGTTTATTGAGCATCTCTTTTCCCATTTCAATCATGCGAGTAATATTCGATGTAGCTACTTTACCCGCACTTAGCTGTATGGCAGTTTCTACCATGCTTAGCATAAAGCCTTTAATGCCAAAGCCATAATCTTTTAAGTTTTTTAACTCTGTTTTATAAAGCTCTTGCATGGCAGTTTCCTTATCGCAGAATTCTGATAGCATCTTGGCGAAAAGATATTCTGTTTCTCTAAAAAAAGTTTCGTTTTCCCAAAGCGTGTCATCGGCATCAAAGCCTATCCATTTAAATTTTTTGTTCATTTTTGTTGGTTGTAGTTGGTGTAAAACACTACCCAACTGGGCAGTGTTTCAAACAACAAAAGCCGATAATGGTATCGACTTTTATTGTTTTTATGAAGCATTTTTTAAAAGCACTCTGTTAATCTCTAATGGACACTACGTCCTTAACATCGGGCACGGCTGTTTTAATCACTTTTTCAACACCGTTTTTCATGGTCTGATAATTCATGGGGCAGTCAACACAGGAACCCATAAATTTCACTTTCACCACTAAATCATCCGATACTTCAATTAACGAAATATCTCCACCATCTGCCTGTAAATAAGGTCTTATCTCTTCCAGTGCAGCTTTTATTGTTTTAAAGTGACTGTTATTTTTCATTACTATATAGTTTTTATTTCAACAATTTGTGTAGGAGGCATATTATTGTTTCTTTCTTCAATAGCCGCCACCACTTTAGTTGCCATTTCGGCAAATGCGGCACCAGTAATGCTATTTTCGTTTAGTGCTGCCGGTTCACCTTGGTCGCCACCTTCCCTAATGCTTTGTACAAGTGGTATTTGACCCAACAAAGGTACATTCAGTTCTTCGGCCAAGTTTTTGCCGCCATCCTTGCCAAATATATAGTACTTGTTATCGGGCAGTTCGGCAGGGGTAAACCAAGCCATATTTTCTACCAGACCAAGGATGGGTACATTGATGTTTTTACTCTGGAACATACTCACACCCTTTATTGCATCCGCCAAAGCCACATCTTGAGGTGTGGTAACAATAACGGCTCCGCTTATGGAGAGTGTCTGAACCAAGGTGAGGTGTATGTCGCTGGTTCCGGGAGGTAAATCGATAAGCAAGTAGTCCAAAGCTCCCCAGTTACCCTCTGTTATCAATTGTTTAATGGCATTGGTAGCCATGGCGCCACGCCAAATAGTGGCATCCTTGGGGTTTACAAAATACCCTATTGATAACATTTTTACACCATATTTCTCCACAGGTATAATCCTGTCGCGTCCATCTATTTTATCTATCAGTGGACGATCCTCTTCTGTCCTAAACATTTTAGGAACGGATGGCCCAAATATATCCGCATCTAGTAAACCCACGGAATATCCGGCCTTGGCCAATGCCACTGCAAGGTTTGAGGTTACGGTAGATTTTCCTACCCCTCCTTTCCCCGAGGCAATAGCTACAATGTTTTTAACATCCGAAAGTAGTTTTTCAGGTTCGGCCTTGGGGCGAGGTTTTATCTTTACGTAAATATTACCTCTTATCTCGGCATCTTCGCCCACGTAAGTTTCAATGGCCTTTACACAAGCCTGTTTTAAAGCGGGTATCATAGGGTCGTTAACCCTGTCGAACAATAAGCTGAAACTGATTTTTTTACCATCAATTTTAATGTCATCGGCCACCATATCTAATGAAACAATGTCGTTTCCCTTTCCGGGATGGCGGACGTGTTTTAGTGCGTCTAATACCAGCTGAGGATAAAAACTCATGTAGTTAAATTTTTATGTATAAACGAAAATAGCGTGATGGCATCTGTTTTATTCCCAAATCTGGGTTTCGTGCAACCATAGCTACTATCTTTATTTAAATTGATTAAAAATAAAGACAAATATACAATACATCATTTTAAAAAGCGCATAATTACGGCTAATTATTCAAAAGGTCAACTATTCAATAGCCGCTGTTCGTGCCTCCGCTTTAAACGTTTTATAAAGCCACCACGTGCAGAAAATGAAAGCCAATATTCCTCCCGTAATAATTAATACAGCATTCGTAATGCCACCGCTGGATTCCACAAATGATTTTTCGAGTTCTTCTTCCAGGTTACCAAACTGCATAGTGATAAAAGCAAACAGGTTGTTTGCAAAGTGTATGAGGATGCAAAGCGAAAGGTTTTGGGTTTTGTAGTACACCCATCCCATAAAGGCACCTATGCCCATTGCCCCAATAAATTGCCATGGATTTAAGTGTACGATGCCAAATAAAAGACTGGATATTAATATTGATTTTACCGGGGAGTATCGTTTTAACAATCCATCGAGTATAACACCTCTAAATATAAGTTCTTCGAAAATAGGGGCTGCAATTACCAGTGTCAGGAAACCAAAAACACCATTCATAGTGCCTAATTGCAGTATCACCTGTTTAAAAATATCGGGCATGGGTATCAAGCTGGTCAAGGGCGACAGCACACCAAGTTGCAGGCTAAGTGCTCCAATAGATACCAAAATTACAATTTTTGGAGTGCTTGAATGAATGGGGTAGGTGCTGGTGCCGATTTCTTTTTTGCGCATAAAATGGGCAAAAGCGAAGGCGCCACCCATGGATAGCAAGTAGTACAGGAATAAGGTGGGCTCTTTGCCAATAACATCGTTCAGGGTAAACTGCAAAGGCGAAAACACTATCATTGATACAATGGCAATACCCATTATACCCCAACTCTGCCCAATACTAGGATAGGCTTTTTGTGGTAACATATTTTTGATTTTAATTTAATAAAATAGTTTCTGACAAATTTAGAATTATCCGCTAATAGTGCGACCTTATTGTATGATTATTCGCATCTCAAAGCTATATCAATTAAATATCGTGAATGATAAAAATATAGGACAATCATATTTCTTGAACTCAAATATAAATATTCGCCGTTGTTGACCGCGTTTTAAGAAAAAAATGCGATTTTTGTCAGTTCAATAATTTAACAAGGAATTAATCAATTTGAATTAATTAAAACAAGAATACAATGCAAACGGTAGTTAGTGGAATCCGACCCACAGGAAACTTACATTTGGGAAATTATTTTGGAGCAGTAAAAAACTTTTTGCGAATGCAAAATGAGTACAATTGCTATTTTTTTATTGCCGATTACCACTCGTTAACTACGCATCCCACTCCGGAAAATTTGCATAATAATGTAAAACAAGTTTTGGCCGAATATCTAGCCTGTGGATTAGACCCAGAGAAATCGACCATTTACATACAAAGCGATGTGCCCGCTGTTGCCGAAATGGCTTTATTAATGAGCATGAATGCCTATTTGGGCGAACTGGAGCGCACTACTTCGTTTAAAGACAAAGCCCGTCAGCAACCTGATAACGTTAACGCAGGATTACTTAATTACCCTGTATTAATGGCCTGCGACATATTAATACATCGTGCCGACAAGGTACCTGTAGGAAAAGATCAGGAGCAAAACCTGGAGATGACACGCAAGTTTGCCAATCGTTTTAACCACATGTATAAGCAGGATTATTTCAAAATCCCACAGTCGTTTAATTATGGCGAGGCATTGGTTAAAATACCCGGTCTGGATGGTTCGGGTAAGATGGGCAAATCAGAAGGTAACGGAATTTTTTTGGTAGACGAACCCAAACCATTACGAAAAAAAGTGATGAGTGCTGTAACTGATAGTGGTCCTACTGAGCCAAACTCTCCCGTTTCCGAACCGGTGCAAAATTTATTTACTTTGATGGAAGTAGTTTCTACACCCGATACGCTCCAGTTTTTTAAAGATAAATATGCCAGTTGCGAAATTCGTTATGGCGACTTAAAAAAGCAATTGGCCGAAGATATTATCCTATTTAACACGCCCATACGCGAAAAAATTGAGGATATAAAAGCCAATACGGTTTATTTAAACAAAGTGGTTAACATGGGTCGTGAAAAAGCGCAGGAGAGTGCCGAAAAAACGTTAAGGGATATCAGAGAGATAATTGGAATAAAGCATTTTTGATTCATAGGTATTTTACTCACTGGGTGAATATTTACAGCTCTTTAATATTCACCCAGTGAGTAATTGACACAGAGAGTATGAATACCTTTATTTTAAACGCGATAACGGAATGTTGTTTACCGGAACAGCATAACAGGACGGAAATTCGGGTTTTAGCTTTTTATAGAGAGAGAGCGCTTCGTCTTTGCTCCTGAAGTCGCCCACCTGAACCCGCCAAAAAGGGGCTTCGTAAATTACATGAGGCCTTTCGTTAGGAAACAAACTTAGCAATCGTGTTTTTACTTGGGTAGCTTCGTTTTTGGCATTGTTATTCGAACCTAAGTAAAGCTGTATCCTGAAGCCATCAATTAACTTGCTTCTATTACTTGCATCCATATGAATACCCACCAGCTTTGCGATACCCGGATCTTGAACAATAGTAAGGCTGCCCTGACTTGAGCCTTGGTTAGAAATCTTGTTGAAAAAAGTTGCACCTGTATTTCCCTGCGAATATGCGCTGGCAACGAAAAAACATAATACAAAAGCGAAAACAATTTTAATCATATCTCAAACTAATAATTAGTGCTCAAAGATAGCATTTCTTTTGTTGGTACTGCAAGTACCGGACAATCCGATTCGTTCATGATTTGATTAGCAAAGGGTTTTATCATATTTTCGAAAGGGTTGCCCGAATGATGTATGCCGGTAGCCAAAATGTCGGCATCTATACTTTTGGCATACGCCAGTAACGATACAGCTCTGTCCCCTTCTTTAAGAATGGAGGATTCAACTTTTAGTTTCGTGTTTTTTTCGATAAACTTAACCGTTTGCCTTACAAAAGCGCCTACTCTGCTATTCAACAGGTTGTAGCCTTTTTCCTTTACGCCTATTACATAAATTTTGGCATCAAACAGGTTTGCCAGGCCAACAACGGCAGGCACCTTCTGGCGGCTCGCTTTACGGTTTCCGATGGGTAGTACTATTTTATTGATACCTCTCCATACTCGCTCGGGTCGCACAGCCAACACAGGCACAGGTGATGCACTTACCAAACGGAACGCATTGCTACCAATATATTTATCTTCAAATCCCGAAGCACCATGCGTACCCATTACAATTAAGGTAGTGTCGTCATATTTGGCCTGATTGGTAACTTCTTTAAATACATTGCCTTCCAGTATTTTAAAATCTATTTTACCCCCCGGAACCCTGTACAACTTCTTGTTTTCGGTAACAATATCTTGCAACCAATCTTCTACATTTTCCGAAATTACTTCTTTGGTATTTTTTTGTAGGTACAGTTGCGTCGATTTCTTGGTTTTTACATGTACAATTCGCACATCACCATCCAAGCGGTTTGCAATTTCAATACCATGCTTTAGGGCATTAAACGAAGTTTCTGAAAAATCGATGGGGACTTGTATTCGTTTCATAGGATATTTGATTAGTCGTATATTATTTGGAACATGCATCGTTTGAACTACAAAAAACACTTGTTTGCAATTTACAAATCTAATACGTAAAAAACATAAAATGGTTATAAAAGAAGATACCGAGATGTCTAAGTCAAAAAAGACGAAGATCACACTCGGTATCAATCAACACAACACATCTTTATGCTTATGCTTGCAGTGGCAATGTTGCCAAACAGAGCGGAATTACTGCAATAAGCATTTATATAATTTGAAGAATACCGAGAGTTATAATTTTGAGGGACAAAATAATGAATAACCCCCGGTATCAATCAACACAACACGTAATAATATTGGCTGCTAAGGTAATATTTATTGCAAAAATTGCAATATCCAAGACCATGTTGTTGAAAAATATACCGGAAGTTATTTCAAGTGGGGACAAGAATTTATAACTTCCGGTATTGATCAACACAACACAATCTTTAAGCCATTAATATTTCTTGCGAAAATGGCTTTGGTTCGTCGCAAATGAAAAATAGGTGATCTACCTTTGCGAATCGTAATGCTTTGTATACCTGAGTAGTTACATTGTACAGACTTATCTGCCCTTTATTCATTGTCGAAAGTCGTTGTCCTGCAATGAGGGCTTCAATGGTTTCGTGGCTAATTTCTTTAACCTCATTTAGGTTTATTAACACGTTTGCAAAAGGCTTGGTTAGTTTACTGATAAGTTCGTTTTTGAACGTGTTAGATTCTTCTATGTTCCATCCTAAGTTGTTTTCGAATGAAAGCAGAACTGTATTGCTTTGTTTTTTTATCGTCATCATAACTTGTGTGTTTGTGTTCGAAATACTTATGCCAATTCATGTGCCATTTTTTTTTAGCGCTGATTATGTGATACTTAGAAAATACGACAAATAGATTCTGACTATAAATTGGAATCTTGTCCAATTTTTGGAAGACAATTTTAACGATTTTGTCCAAAAAAGATTAAAGTATTTCGTTTATATAATGTTTGTGGTACTTTTGTAACGAACTTATTATACTATTTATATATATGTCTACCGATCAAGAATATAATGAAATACGTCCGTATCGCGATAATGAGATACATGAGGTAATTAAAGCTTTGACCAAAGAAGAGGCTTTCAAAACCTTGCTTCAATTTCTTTTTCCACAGATTCCGGCAAACGATTTTACCCAAAAATTACTTTCTATCCGATCGGTAAAAGCGTTTCAGATTGAGATAATCTATCCTTATATTAAGGGAATCATCAAAAATACTACGCAGGGCCTTACGTCCGAAGGGTTGGACACCCTCGATCCCAACAAGAGTTACCTTTTTATATCGAACCATAGAGACATTGTGTTGGACTCAGCATTTTTAAATATACTGCTGCTCGAAAATGGTCACGAAACCTCGGAGATAGCTATCGGCGACAACCTGTTGATTTATCCGTGGATAACGCAACTGGTAAAACTCAATAAATCCTTTGTAGTACGACGTAATCTACCTTCGCGCCAAATGTTGGAGAGTTCTATTTTGATGTCGAAATACATTCGCCACAATATTACCGAACGTAAGCAAAGTGTTTGGTTAGCGCAGCGCGAAGGGCGATCAAAGGATGGAGACGATCGTACCCAAACCAGTCTGCTCAAAATGCTTAATATGAGTGGCAATGGTAATTTTGAGGATAGTTTTAGAGAAGTTTGTATTGTTCCTCTTTCTATTTCGTACGAATATGATCCCTGCGATTACCTAAAGGCACATGAGTTTTTGCTGAAAAAAGAAAATCCGGAGTTTAAAAAATCACAAGCCGACGACCTAAAGCACATGGCTAAAGGAATTCAAGGGCGTAAAGGAAGGGTGCATTTTAAAGCTGGAGCTCCTATTGATGCGCAACTCAATGGTTTGAACGCTTTGGACAAAAACGAAAGACTGATTAAGCTTGCAGAAACAATAGACGAACAAATACATAGTAACTACAAATTGTGGCCTGGTAACTTTATTGCTGCCGACACAATAAATCAAAGCAAAATATTTGCCGACAAATACAGCCAGCAGGATGTGGAACGTTTTAATAATTACATCGACGAACACATCTCAAGAGTACAAGGCGATAGGGAGTTTATTCATCAAGCCTTAATGAAAATGTATGCCAATCCGGTAAAGAATTTTTATAAGGAATAAAGGGCGAATGAAAGGTATTTGCACAATAAAAAATCGTTTTCCATATTTTGGAATATGAACATAGAAGATAATAAACAACAAAAAAAGAGCTGTCCTACTTCATGTGGAACAGCTCTTTTTTTTGTCTCAGGGTTACTCACGGGGTGACTATTTGCATTTTGCACATAGTCACCCCGTGAGTGCGTATTACTTGGCCTTTTTTAATTCTATGTTCAACTCATCTAATTGATCCTCGGCAACGGGCGAAGGCGAATCAATCATTACGTCGCGGCCTGCATTGTTTTTCGGAAAAGCAATTACGTCGCGTATGGAGTCGATACCGGCAAAAAGGGAGGTAAGCCTATCGAAACCAAAAGCCACACCACCATGTGGAGGGGCGCCATATTTAAAGGCGTTCATTAAAAAGCCAAACTGACTTTCGGCATCTTGCTCAGTAAAGCCTAGTAGTTGAAACATTTTATGCTGTAACTCATCGTTGTGTATCCTTATCGATCCACCACCAATTTCTACACCGTTGATAACTAAATCATAGGCATTGGCTCTGACCTTTCCTGGTTCAGTTTCAAGCAATGCTAAATCTTCTTTTTTAGGCGATGTAAAAGGGTGATGCATAGCGTGAAAGCGATTGGTTTTCTCGTCCCATTCTAACAATGGAAAATCAACTACCCAAAGCGGTGCAAATTTATTTTTATCTCTGTATCCCATGCGATTCCCCATTTCCAGTCGAAGCTCGCAAAGCGCTTTGCGTGTTTTGTCGGTAGGTCCGGCCAATACCAACAGCAAATCACCGGGTTTGGCGCCAAAGGCTTCGGCCCATTTTGCTAGTTTAGCCTCGTCAAAAAACTTATCCACCGACGATTTAAAAGTTCCGTCAGTATTACATTTAACGTAAACCAATCCTTGTGCACCAATTTGTGGCTTACGCACAAAATCGGTTAATTTATCTAAATCTTTACGGGTATATCCAGCACAACCTTCGGCGCATATTCCCCCTACATATTCGGCATCATCAAAAACCACAAAATCGGTTTGGCCCAGCATTTCCTTCATCTCCACAAATTTCATGTCGAAACGGAGGTCAGGCTTATCCGAACCATAATTTTTTAAGGCTTCATCAAAGGTCATCTGTATAAAATCGAAATCAAAATCCACATTTTTTATCGTTTTAAACAGGTGCTTGGTCATCCCCTCAAAAGTGGAAAGGATATCTTGTTGCTCCACAAAAGCCATCTCGCAATCTATTTGTGTAAACTCAGGCTGGCGGTCGGCACGTAAATCTTCGTCGCGAAAGCATTTTACAATCTGAAAGTACCTGTCGAAACCGGCCACCATAAGCAACTGTTTAAAAACTTGTGGCGATTGGGGTAAGGCATAAAACTCGCCCGGATTCATGCGTGATGGTACAATGAAATCGCGTGCTCCTTCGGGTGTCGATTTAATCAAAACAGGTGTTTCTGTTTCTATAAAGTTTTGTTTGTTCAAGTAGTTACGCACCTCAAAGCCCAGTTTGTGGCGTAGCTCCAGGTTACGGCGTACCGGATTACGGCGTAAATCCAGATAACGATATTTCATTCTCAATTCATCGCCACCGTCGGTTTCGTCCTCAATGGTAAAGGGAGGTAAATCCGAAGGATTCAACAAAACAAATTCATCCACCAAAATTTCAATATCACCGGTGCCCATTTTCGAGTTCTTATTACTCCGCTCCGCCACTTTTCCTGTTACCTGAATAACATATTCGCGTCCCAGTTGTCGGGCTTGGGTGCTCAAATCCTTTCTCGATTCCACATCCAAAACCAATTGGGTAATCCCGTATCGGTCTCTAAGGTCGATAAAAGTCATCCCCCCTAAGTTGCGGATTTTTTGTACCCACCCGCTCAATTTTACAATTTTGTTCTCATCTGTAAGCCTTAGCTCACCGCAAGTATGTGATCTGTACATTCGCTATACAATTAAATAAGCAATTGATTTATGTGCTGTATTGATATTTTACTATTTTCGTTCGCGCTTAATCCGGATAAACTGCCTTTAAAATTACCTTTGGGGCACTTAAACTATTCGCCTCACGTATTAACCTGCGAAAATAGAAAGAAATTAAATAAAAGTACAGTTATTGACCCATTTAAAGTTAAAACATGACCAAAATCAATTTCTCCGACGAGTACTTTATGCAGCAAGCTTTAAAAGAAGCACAAAATGCGGCACAAAAAAATGAGATACCCGTTGGGGCAGTGATGGTTTGCAACAACCAAATTATTGTAAGGGCACACAACCTAACCGAAACACTTAACGATGTTACAGCCCATGCCGAAATGATGGCCATAACCGCTGCTTCCGAATCGCTTGGTGGCAAATATCTTAACAATTGCACTCTGTACGTAACCATGGAACCCTGTGTTATGTGTGCCGGGGCATTGGCATGGTCGCAGATAGGCCGTATTGTATGGGGCGCCAGCGATGCCCACCGTGGTTTCTCGCGCCATTCCACGCCTATCCTTCATCCAAAAACCGAAATAACACAAGGTGTTTTAGAAGATACGTGCTCCGAGATTGTAAAAAGCTTTTTTAAAGATAAAAGGTAGAATTTATTGAGGTCAGTAGATAAATACCTATGCCTATCAAAAGTTGAACCCCTGACTACCGACAGGCAGGCCGCTGGGGTTCTATTTGTAATTATCCTATATAAATCAACATTATAGACCGAAATGTCAATTAAAAGGAATATGCAAGGAACTACCTAACTCTAAATGCTTATTTGGGCGTTACCCTCCCAGCTGCATTCTGCCGTTGCGTGTTAGCCGTTCCATCGGGTCGGGCTTTGCGCTACAATCTTTTTGCTCGTACCTCCCAAAAAGGATTTATGCTTCAATCCCTAACGCTATTTAGCCGGCAGTCCACATCATGTAAGTTTCTAATCCATTAATAATTTTAATCATGTAATCTATTAATCTGCATATAAACCCAAAACTCTAATAACTGCTATCAGCCATCTGGAGCACTTTCCATCCTTCCCAAGGCAAAAGGTCTGGAGGGGTTCTGTATAAGCGCCTTGAAAATCAGAACCGTTCCTTATTTCCAGCTCCACAAGGCAAAAGACTCCCTCTAAATTGGCAGGCAAAAATCTCCCGTCCTAATTTCTTTGAACCAACCACAGGTAAACCTGAAAGAGGTATCCAAGTTGTTAGGGAACTGTTCTGAATCAATTTGCGCCTATACAGAACCGTTCCTCCATCCTCCATTAGCTATCCGCAATTTAATCCATTTTTTCTGTACCTTTGCACAAATTTTTAAATAAGCATACTTTGAAGTTTTCCGAATTAAATTTAAATACAGTCCTACTTAACGCCTTAGGCGAGATGGGGCTTACAGAAGCCACTCCTATCCAGGAACAAGTTTTCCCAGTAGCCATGTCGGGTCGCGATGTGGTAGGCATAGCACAAACAGGCACTGGAAAAACCCTATCGTATGTGTTGCCCTTGTTGCGTAACTTAAAATTTAGTACGCAAAGGCATCCACGTATTTTAGTGCTGGTGCCCACACGGGAGCTGGTAGAACAGGTTGCCGGAGAATTTAAGAAGCTCACCGAATACATGAATATACGCATAGCAGGTGTTTATGGAGGTACCAACATCAACACACAAAAACAAATGGTGTATGATGGACTGGATGTTTTGGTAGCTACACCAGGTAGATTAATTGATTTATCCCTGACCGGCACGCTTCGTCTTAAATCTATTCAGAAATTGGTGATTGACGAGGTGGACGAGATGCTTAACCTGGGCTTTAAACCGCAACTCGAGCGCGTTTTGGGTCTACTACCGGATAAAAGGCAGAATCTTATGTTCTCGGCTACCTTGACCTATGATGTGGAGGAAGTGATTAATGAATTTTTTTACGACCCTATTAAAATTGAAGTGAATGCTTCGGGTACACCTATAGATAAGATATTTCAATCGGCCTACGAGGTTCCTAATTTTTACACTAAAATAAACTTGCTGCTGTATTTATTGAACCATAATAAAAACATGGGTAAAGTACTGGTTTTTGTTAAAAGTAGGGCTATAGCCGATGTGCTCTTCACCCAACTTCAGGAGGTTTTGGAAAACGAAGTAGGGGTGATTCATTCCAATAAATCACAGAACTTTAGGTTTAGGATGGTAGAGGAATTTGCGGCTGGCACACTGCGTGTTTTAATAGCTACCGACCTTATTTCCAGAGGTTTGGATGTTCTTAACGTTACCCACGTCATCAATTTTGACATGCCTAACGAAGCAGAGGCATACATGCACAGGATAGGACGTACCGGAAGAGCCGAAGCAGAAGGGAGTGCCATATCATTTATTGAGGAAGATGATTTAGATATATGGCAGAGCATATTAAAACTGATGGACACCGAGGTTCATTTGGACACCTTGCCTACAGATGTTGAAGTATCTGAGTTGCAGATAGAGAGCGAAATACTCGAAATGGCGGGTAAAGCGCTCATTAAAACACCTAAGATAGATGCCGTAAAAGGAACAGCTTATCACGAAAAGAAAGAAAAAAACAAAAAGGTGAACCTTGGTGGATCGTACCGAAGAACCTTGGCAGCTAAGTACAAGAAACCAAAAACCAGGGGGCAAAAACGAAAGTAAAATATCAAGAATATAATGAAATTAGAGAGTGAAAAAGAACGTTTAAAACAATGTTCGGAGGAGATAGCAGATTGGAAAAAGTGGGGACCTTATTTGAGCGAACGCCAATGGGGTACGGTAAGAGAGGATGATGGAAGTTTAGACAATCCTTGGGTGTCTTTTTCTCACGACCAGGCTCGCTCACGAACATATAGATATGGCGAGGATGGTATTGCCGGCATTAGCGACGACAAACAGCAGTTGTGTTTTGCACTGTCGTTATGGAATAAAAAGGACTCCATTTTAAAGGAGCGCATTTTTGGACTGTCGGGGCCCAAAGGCAACCATGGGGAAGATGTAAAGGATTATTACTTTTATCTGGACTCGTCGCCCACGCATTCTTACATGAAATATTTGTACAAATATCCTTTATGCGAGTTTCCGTACGATGATTTAGTGGATACCAATGCAGCCAGAACAGTCAACGACTATGAGTATGAATTGATGGACACGGGTGTGTTTAAGGACAACAATTATTTGGATGTTTTTGTGGAGTACGCCAAAAAGACCCCCGAAAATATTTTGATAAAAATAAAAGCTTATAATCGCAGTAAAACCGATGCCAACGTAGTTTTATTGCCTACCTTGTGGTTTCGCAATACATGGTGGAACTTCAAAAGCACCGAACCACGTATTAAATTGCTCGATGATAATTCTATTATTGCAACAAGTGATGGATTAGGCGATTATGTGCTTAGTTCAGAACTTTCGCCGCTTTGGCTTTTTACCAATAACGAAACCAATAACCAACGAATACATAACACCCCAAATAACACCCCATATGTAAAAGATGCTTTCCATGATTTCATCATCGATAATGATATTTACGCCATAAATCCCCAGAATAAAGGGACCAAGGCTGCTGCTATGTACGATGTTGTTATACCTGCAGGTGAGAGCTTTGAGATTAACATGGTATTGAAATCGGGAAAGACGCAAAAACGTGCTTACGATAAATTTGACGACCGCGTTGCCATAAGAAAAAGGGAAACGGAAGAGTTTTATCAGGAAATTTACCCTTCCAACATATCCGACGACGAGAGAAGAGTTATTCGTCAGGCGCTGGCCGGCATGCTATGGAACAAACAATACTACGAGTTTGATGTGTCAGAATGGCTCGACGAATATCGTGGAGGCCCTCGCCGAAGCCTGCGTAACAACGATTGGGAGCATCTAAAAAATAGCGATATCATTAGCATGCCCGATAAATGGGAATATCCTTGGTATGCTGTTTGGGATTTGGCATTTCACACCCTGCCGCTGACTATGGTGGATCCTGATTTTGCCAAAAATCAAATTAAACTGTTCTTGCAGAATAACTACCAGCATCCCAACGGACAAATACCTGCTTACGAATGGAGCTTTAACGATGTTAACCCGCCTGTTCATGCTTTTGCTGTCATCACCTTTTATAAAAACAGTAAACAGGCTAATGGCTTGTTGGATAAGGAGTTTTTGAAAATTTGTTTTGATGCACTCGACCGAAATTTTCGATGGTGGATTAACCATAAAGACCCGCGGGCTGCCAACTCTTTTCAGGGTGGTTTTTTGGGCTTGGATAATATTGGTGTTTTCGACCGCAGCCACACCTTGCCAACGGGTGGGCACATAGAGCAGTCGGATGGTAATGCATGGATGGCGCTGTATGCACAAAATATGCTGGAGATATGTTTGGAGCTGGTGCATTTGGGTTACGATGAATATAAAGAAAAATCAGTGGATTATTACAACCACTTTTTAGAGATTGCCTCGGCCATGGATAAAGTTGGTGTCAACGAAGATGAGATGTGGGATGAGGAAGATCAGTTTTTTTATGATGTGTTGCATTTTCCGGATGGAACTACCAAGCGTTTGAAGGTACGCTCGCTGGTGGGGCTGCTCCCAATGTGTGCTGTTACCGTGCTCGAATCAGATTATCACGAAATGATTCCAGCCATTGTTGAGCAGCATAAATATATGGTTACTCGCACCAAACGGCTGTCGGCAAATATAGCAAACCCACTGCTTAAAGGTAAGAACAACCGCAGGCTTTTAGGGGTAGTAAACGAGAGCAAGCTCAGAAGCGTACTTAAAGTGATGCTCGACGAAGATGAGTTTTTGAGTGATTACGGCATTCGTTCCCTATCCAAATATCACGAAAAAAATCCGTATGTATTTACCTGGAAAAAGGAGGAGTTCACGGTTAAATATGTACCCGGTGAGTCGGATAGCACCATGTTTGGCGGCAACTCCAACTGGCGGGGGCCTATTTGGTTTCCGGCCAATACCATTATTATCAGAGCCCTTTACCAACAATACGCCTTTTATGGCGATGATTTAAAGGTAGAGTGTCCAACGGGTTCGGGCAATATGATGACGTTAATTGAGGTAGCCCAGGAAATTATCAGAAGGTTAGAAAATATTTTCCTGAAAAACGAGGAGGGTGATCGCCCTGTTTTTGGTTGGTATAAAGAATTTCAGAAAGATAAACATTGGGAAAATAATCTGTTGTTTTACGAGTATTTTCATGGCGACAATGGGGCAGGGATTGGTGCAAGTCACCAAACCGGATGGACAGGCATGATAGCCTATTTAATGGTGATGTTTAAAACCACCGATTTTGGTAAGCTGATGGAAAAGGCACACTGGGATAAAGATCTTACCATAAAAGCCCCCCTCTAATCCCCCCGAATGGGGTGAGGATATCGGCAATCTGCGATTGCCTTGTGGAGTTTTAATTTGTCATGCCTGGAGCAATCGTAGATTGCTTTCCAAGTACTTCCGGCAGCTGCCGGAGAGCTGGAGGGAGCTTCCATATCTGCATGCAGTTTATTATATTTGTAGCCATACTTTATAAGTTAGCAACAACGTTGTATCGAAAAGTTTATCTATCAGTCTCTTATCTAAATTTAAACACATGAAAGCATACGTATTTCCAGGGCAGGGTGCCCAATTTGTTGGTATGGGAAAAGACCTGTACGAAAATTCAGAAGAAGCCAAAGTGCTATTTGAAAAGGCGAATGAGATTTTGGGTTTCAGGATTACCCATTTAATGTTTGCAGGTACCGATGAGGACCTGAAACAAACCAAGGTTACCCAACCCGCCATATTTTTACACTCCGTTTTATTGGCTAAATCTATGGGCAATAATTTTAAACCTGAGATGGTGGCCGGACATTCCCTGGGCGAGTTCAGCGCTTTGGTTGCTGCCGGTGCCATGTCGTTTGAGGACGGGTTGAAATTGGTTTCGCAACGTGCCCTGGCCATGCAAAAAGCTTGCGAGGCAGAACCATCGACCATGGCCGCCATCGTTGGACTAGAGGATGCCATTGTTGAAGAAGTCTGCGAAAGCATTGACGAGGTGGTAGTAGCTGCCAATTACAATTGCCCCGGGCAGTTGGTTATTTCAGGTTCGTTTGCAGGTATCGATAAAGCCTGCGAGCTACTCACCGAAAAGGGAGCCAAAAGAGCCATCAAACTTCCTGTTGGTGGTGCTTTTCACTCCCCATTGATGGAGCCTGCTCGCAAAGAACTGGCCGCCGCTATTAATGCTACTGCAATTAATGCGCCTGTTTGTCCTGTGTACCAAAATGTGAGTGCCAAGCCTTTTACCGAGCCCGCTCAAATTAAGGAAAACCTGATAGCCCAATTAACAGCTCCCGTCCGCTGGACACAAACCGTAGAGAATATGATTGCCGACGGTGCTACCCTGTTTACCGAAGTAGGCCCCGGCAAAGTTTTGCAAGGATTGGTAAAAAAAGTAGACCGGAACATGGAAGTTGCAGGGGTGAGCAGTTTGTAGAAATAACGATAAATTAACACCTTATTAAAACCGAAGATGCGCTTGTGTCTTCGGTTTTTTTACTTTTAGCCAAGCGTGTGAATCTGTTGTATGCGTCTTGCTTTAAATTTTTTATTTCAATTGGCTGCCGTGCTTTTACTTCTACCATTTGCTCTTATTTTTTGAATTAAACGTTGGTGTTTAATGAATTCGCCAATTTTGAAGACAATGGATTCGTCACTCATAGACAACCATTCAATGTTGGTGTTTGCCATCTTTAATACCGTTATATGTATTCAATGTTGGTATTTACCAATTCAATTATATAAAAAATTCAGATAACGACCTGGATTCTTGTTGTAGATAAGTCAGTAGTTTAACAAACCGTTAACTTGGCTAATGGATAAAAGTCAGAACATATCCAACTTGCATCTGTTATTCGTATTGTTCTAATTGCAAATAAACAGTATCATATTAATAAGGAGATAATATTAGCTATGAATAACAATAAAGTAAAGGTTGAGATATGGACAGATGTAATGTGCCCTTTCTGTTACATCGGAAAAAGGAAATTTGAAGCAGGACTGGCACAGTTTGCCCACAAAGATAAGGTTGAAGTTATCTGGAAGAGCTTTCTGCTCAATCCCGATCTTAAAACCGATGCTTCCGTAAGTATGAACGCTTATGTGGCTCAACGCAAGGGTGTTAGCATGGAGGAGGCCGCAGCAATGAGTGAAGGAGCAACGCAAAAAGCCACCACCGTAGGATTGAAATATAACATGGATAAAGTAATTCCAGCCAACACTTTGAAGGCGCATCAGTTTGCCCATTTTGCTAAGAAGCATGGTTTGCAAAGCAGTGCGGAGGAACTGCTCTTCCGTTCCTATTTTATTGATGGCAAAAATGTTGATAGTGATTCCACGCTTTCGCAATTGGTCGAAGAACTGGGATTGAGTGCAGAAGAGTTTAAATTGGCCATAGATAAGCAAAGCTATTTGGCTGATGTTAAGGCAGAAATTCAAGAAGCAAAAGAATTGGGCATCCGGATGATTCCACATTTTGCGGTTAACCGCAAGTATGTAGTGTCGGGTAGCTATGATAGCCAGACCTTTACTGACATACTAACGAAGGCTTATAACGAAGGTCAACAAAGCACCTCGCCAAACAGTATTAAATTTACCCAAGGGGATAGTTGCACTACAGATGGTAATTGCGATTGAGAGGCTAAAAACCGGATTGAAAACTGGCGACATAGATTTTACTGATGAATCATTAATGAAGATAAAGTAAAGAGTATTTCCGATGATAGCCATATCGAGCATGTTTTAATAAACCTCGACCTAAACGACATCGACCTATTATCCTCATTTCACTTTTCTTTCGCTAACATTTCCTGCCTGCACCCAGCAAAAAGGTAAGGCATCATATTATGATGATAAATTTGAGGGTAAAAGCACAGCCGGTGGACAAATAGTGTTTGATCTATGTTACAACCCTGCCTATTAACTGCGAAAACGAATTGGTAAAAAATGCTTAGCGTAAAAGTGCAAACAACTTATTGAGGAATTCGATATTAAATTGGCAGGCAACGAACTTTTTTCTATATTGATGCGTGTTTTAATTCTTAGCCAATGAATTACAAAGTTGTTATTGCCGATGACGAGCTGAAAGCCATCACCATCTTAAACGAACTATTAAAATCTTTTAAAGATTATGAAGTGGTTGATCTGGTAAGAGATTGTAACCAGATCATACAATCTGTTATTGAGAAAATGCCCGATTTATTGCTGATGGACATCAACTTCGGCGAAAAAACGGGTATTGAACTTGCCAAAGAAATTAGATCCATCAACCCGTCCGTCGAAATCATCTTTGTCACCGCATATCCCGACTATGCTATGGATGCCTTTAATTGCAAAGCATGTGATTATCTGGTAAAACCAGTGTCCTTATCTCGGCTGTCGAAGGCTTTAAAACATTTTGAAGAACACGTTAATGCACATTATTCATCGTTGCCAAATTCAAGTCCCACCACCATCCGTTTTAATACACAGCAAGGTTTTATTATAGTTAAACCCGAAGAAATAGTTTGCCTCGAAGCTGATCAGGTATATACTTCCATACGTACCATCGACAATAAAATCCATCACGTATCGCAGAATATCGGAAAGATTGAACAGCTGTTGGATTCAAGCCACTTCATCCGTGTTTCCAGGTCGGGTATTGTGAACAGCAGTTTTGTTTCGGAGATTTCGAGAACAAACAAAAAGTGTATTCTCAGATGGAATGGCGATAAGCACGACTTGTCAATGAGTAAATCGGGCATCGAAAAATTGGAACAAATATTCTAAGCCATGGCCTTGGGCATACCTCAAAATAGCACTCGGATGCTTTCGCTGTGGGTTAGCTTGCCTATGGTGCTGGTGCTAATTTGGGTTTTGCCGGTCAGGTTCGATAGGTTTATGTTCGATACCACACATAAACAAATCGCAGGCTCCAGAGATTTCAACAGAGTGGTGTATCACGATTTGGATTCTGACGGGTATAGCGAGCGTATTATCCTGCAAAACGACACTTACTCGAAAGAGGCATGTTTTGAGGCTTACACCAACAACGGGCATATATTAGGCCAGGTTAACCTAAGGGGCAGCTTGATCCACTTCAACCATGTTTTTGAAGTGGGCAGGCTTTTTGACTCAACCTATCACGACTTGGCCCTTGTAACCATTAAAAAGGACTCGTTGCTGCTAAATTTGGTGAACATGGAGCTGTCGGACGACGGTGCCTATTTGGAGACAAAGCTGCATGTGGTTTTTTTGGATAGGATACGGAAGAATAAAGGTGGGGGTTATGATTTTTCAGGGAGCATAAAATTTAGGGACACAAACCGCGACGGCAACATGGAAGTATTTATAGGCATGGCGGCGGGTTTCTCGATCGAACCCCGAAAATTGTATAAATACGATCTGGTAAAACAAAAGTTGTATAAATCGGATACCGATGGTGCTTGCGGTAACCATGGTATCGGGTTTGTGGATCTGGACCGGGATGGAATTGAGGAGGTGGTGGGTTTTAGTTATGCTTGTTGGAACATATCCGATACCATAAACTATCGGTTTCATGACCATAATGCTTATGTAATGGTATTTGATTCGGCATTAAATTTCTTTTTCGATCCCATCGTTGAATACGGCGCATATAAAAATTTGCCCTACCATGTTCTAGAAAATAAACCCAATCCGCTGATCGTTACAGTTAATGGTACTCCAACGCAAGCGTTAAAATTTCAAACACTAAATATTTACAACCATAAACGACAGGTTGTCAACCGTATAAATTTCCCTCATGAATTGTCGACCAATAATTATTTGCTGAACCACAGAGACGACAGAAATTTGATTTGGGTAAACGACCGGGCAAAATCGGAGTTGATAGGCTTGTCGAAAGAACTGAAAGAAATAAAAAAGATAGAAATGCCCTTTGAAAACACCAATTTTTTGCAGTTGGATTTGTTTAACGATGGCAATAAATCCTTTTTGTTCTATAACTTATACAAAGGACTTTTCTCGTTGTCCATCGATGGCAAGGAGCACCCCATCCCCGATATGCCCATAATGAACCCTAAAGCATTTGAGGTTACTATGAAATATAACGGACCGACCCAGCCCCCTGTTTTGAGTGTGTTCTGCGACGACCGTGAGCACCTTATCTGCATCCGCAAAAATCCCTATCGCGCTTTCCGATATCCCTATTATTTATTGGTAGTTGTGCTTGTTTATGCTGCCGTATTTTTTGTTTTAAACTTCCAGAGCAAATCAATTACCCGCCGCTATCAAGATAAAGAGCGATTGCGCGACCTGGAACTCGCATCAGCGCATGGCCAATTGGATCCCCATTTTACCTTTAACGCCATGAACGCCATTGGGGCTTCCATCCTTACCGGAAACAAAAAGGAGGCTTATGAGTATTTTGCCGAACTCTCGCAACTTATACGCCTCACTCTGGAAAAGGCAAAAGACTCCGCCCAGTCGCTGGAACAGGAAATTGAGTTTGTGAAGAAATACCTCGTCATAGAAAAATTCCGTTTTGAGGAAAGGTTACATTATACCATAAGCGAGCATGGTACAATAAACAAGTCCTTGATGGTTCCCAAGATGCTGATGCAGATATTTGTGGAAAATGCCATAAAACACGGCATCAACCCCAAAAAGGAAGGCGGCACCATCCATATTAAACTGACCGCCAAAAACCATCGGCACACTATAGTAATAGAAGACGATGGTGTCGGCCGTACCAAGGCAAAAGAACTCAACACCACCTCCACGGGCAGAGGCCTAAAGGTGATGAATGAGTATGTCACCCTTTTCAACAGGCAAAACAAAACCAACATTTCGTATCGGATGAATGATTTGCTGGATGGGGCCGGGTTGATTATCGGCACCAGGGTGGTGATTGAATTGGGGTAGGGATATAAAATTTGTTTGGCTTTTCTGACGCTTCAGTTTCTTTGACGTTTCAATACCATCATTCCTTCAATATCTTCTCAACGCTTCAATGTCTTCGGCGATTGAAGGTCTGGAACTCATTTCAAAGGTGAGACGGTTTAAAACGGTTTATCCAATTTCACCTTTCTATGCCTTGCGTACCCTCGGTCGTCGAAGACAGCGAGGCGTAAAAGGAGATAAAAACATATTCCGACGCCTCAATGTGCAGGCACAATCGAGGGTCAGTAAGGTTTTTTTGGGGTGGGATCAGTATGTTAAAAAATTTCATAAGGAATAGCATTTTCGCTTGACTGCCGGATACCTACTTCCGTTGTACATGGAATAGTGCTTCGGTTTTAAAGAATAACGGGATGTGAACAATTTGTTTAGCTTTTCAACGCTTCAATGCCTTAACGATTGAAGGTTCAGATTTCATTTAAAGTTGAGACGATTTAAAACAGTTTACGCATTTTCACCTTTCTATGATTTGCATACCCTTGGTCGTCGAAGACACCGAGGCGTTTGGGTAAGAACATATATTAAAACCTTTTTTGTTTGCTCAGCTATTGTAGTGAAATTTTCTCGTTCATTAACCAAACCTATCCGTACGTTAAACAAAGGCAGCTATCCGTTAAAGGTTAGTTAATAATGTAGGAACTTTTCATTAAAAAAACGGATATTGAATACTATAATCATTTCAAAGTGCCCATATTAGGTTGTAAATTGTCATCTATAGAAAAAACTAGTTTGCCGATTTTAACTGAGTTTTAAAAAAAATAAAAAAGATAGAAAGATGAAAAAGTATAAGTTATTGTTTCTGCCATTTATTTTATTAAATGTTCTAATAATTGGTTGTGAAAAAGACAACCAAAAGCCCAATCAGAAACCTACTTGTGATATAACTTCACCATCAAATGGTTTTGGCATTAAATATGGGAATGAATTCACAATCAGCGCTAATTGTAACGATCCGGATGGTTCCATAAATATGGTGGAATTTTATCTCAATGGAGTTATTGTTAAAACCTTTGACAATGCTCCGTATACCACAAATATAAAATCATCCAGTTTCTCATCAGGAGAGCTTCCTATTAAAGTAATTGCATATGACGATGATAACGAAACTGCTGAAGATAACATTAAAGTAAGGATTGAGGCTGAATATGCAAATATAAAAACACTAAGTGTTACAGAAGTTACAGACAGTTCTGCTTTAGTCAACTGTGAAATTCTTGATTTCGGAGATTTAGAAATTACTTCATTAGGAATTTGCTGTGATTCTACTAGCAATCCTACCGTGGATGATAATAAACTTGAAACAGATATAAATTTAGGAAAATTTTCAATACGGATTAATAATCTCCTGCCAGGTGTTACTTATTATGTTAGGGCATTTGCTACAAACTCAAAAGGTATATCGTATGGTGATAGTAAATCATTTGACAGTAACGCATTGAAGCCAACAATTGTAACTACTGATGTTTCTGATATTACAGAAACTACTTGTAATTGCGGAGGGAATGTGAGTGAAAGTGGTGGACTTGAAGTTACTTCTAAAGGACTTTGTTGGAATACATCCGGTAACCCATCTCTTTCTGATAAAAAATCTAATAATGGTAGTGGCATAGGAGAATTTACAACCTCAATTGACAATCTAGTTCCAAACACGGATTATTTTATAAGAGCTTATGCGACAAACTCGTTAGGTACATCATTTGGTGAGATTCAAGAATTTACAACTAATAAATCAACTGCATTAGTTTCCGAGACAAATATTCAAAACATCACTAGTAATTCAGCTAGAGTAACAGCAGAGATTGTTAATGATTTTGGTTCAACTGTTACAGAAAGAGGTATTTGTTGGGCACAGTCAAATAATCCATCAGTCAATGATAATAGAATAATTTCTGGTGAAGGTACTGGTGTATTTAGTACTAATATGACTGAGCTTAACCCTGGAACGATATACTATTTAAAAGCATATGCGATTAATGAAGTTGGAATAGCTTATGGGGAGTTGAGTCAATTTAAAACTCAAGCTATATTACCCAAAATAACAACGTCTGAAATTACTGGTATTCAATCTACAACTGCAAAGTCGGGAGGAGAAATTATTGAAGATGGGGGATCCAATATCACATCTAGGGGTGTATGTTGGAACACCACAGGTAATCCAATGATTACAGATTTAAAGACAAGTGATGGAAATGGATCAGGTTCGTTCCAAAGTCAGATGAGCTCATTAAAACCAGCTACTACTTATTATATAAAAGCATATGCGATTAATGAGGTTGGAACAGCCTATGGAGAACAGCATGATTTTACAACAACTGCTGATATTCCTGAGGTATCAACTGAATCTTTCTCAGATATTACTTCTACAAGTGTAATTATAAACTCAGAAGTAATATCAATGAATGGTAGTGCCGTTACCGAAAGGGGGGTAGTATGGAATATTGAGGGAAATCCCTCTGTGAATGATAATAAAAAAGTTAACGGAAATGGCAAAGGGGCTTACAGTACTCAGATTATAGGTTTGATACCTGGGACAAAGCATTATATTAAAGCTTTTGCAACAAATGCCATTGGAACTTCTTATGGAGCTAATTTAGAAATCACAACAGAACCTCTTTTGCCAACTGTAACAACAAAAAATATAACAGGCATTACATATAACGGAGCTACCGGAGGAGGTAATGTAACTAGTGACGGAGGTGGAACAGTTACATCGAGGGGAATTTGTTGGAATAAAACAGGAAGTCCAACTATTAATGATTATAAGGCAACATCAGGATCGGGAACAGGCGATTTTACTCGAACTTTATCTTCCTTGCAGTCTGAAACTAACTATTATATTAGGGCATGGGCACAAAATTCTAAAGGCATTGCCTATGGTAACCAAGTTTCATTTACAACAAGTGAGTATTTGAACCAACCACGTTGGCTTTATTACGATGATGGTGCATTTGGCCTCTTAGATTACATTACTTCTACTTATGCCAATTCATACTTTATTGTAAGATTTAAAGTGCCTTCAGGATGGGGGGATGTTACATTATCTGCTATTAAAATAGATTTTGCAAACAGCAGTACAAGTGCTAGATTTGATATACTATTCAACGATACATATAGTTTAAATTCAAGTAATGTTAAGTTTCCAGCAGGTACCACATATACACTGCAATCAAATGCAATACCTGAATACAATACCTCGAAGGAATATAATGTTTTAAGAACTGTTAATACAAAAGAATTTTTCGTTTCTCTCAAATCAAAAAATTCTTATAGACTTTGTGTATATGCTGATGCTAAACCTAGCGATGTTGGCGATTACACCAGTCTTCTTATAGATAATAACGGGTCTACAGCTTGGCTCAAACAAGGACATATAGCAATTCGTGCCTATATAAAAGATAAATCAGATCTTAAATCAGCTTGGATTGAGGCAGAAATTATCAGTACTGAAAATGAATTTATTGAAAGTAATGTAAAAGGTAAAGCTATTGAAAACCTGTTCGATTTGAATTTAGAAGGAATAAAATCAGGAAAATAAGATAGTATCAAAACCCATACAATAGGAGTAGGTATTAGTTTATTTTAAGTCAGTGAATTTATAATTTGAATTTATTAATTATTAACCCAATAAAGAAATGTGAAAATATTATGGTTACCTTGTAATGGTAGTTCTCTCCATCTTTCTACTAAGCTGTGAAGAAACAGGTGACAAACCATATTGTGAAAAAATGGAACCGGTGAAGTTATAATTACTATTGAAACAGGAGCTGCTAAAACTGTGTATGTTATCAGTATGGCAAATTAACGAGTTTTAGGAACTAGTAGTAAGCTAATTACGTATAGAGATGTGCCTGATGGTGATGTTAAGATTGAATATTGGGTTAGCGAGGGAGAATGGAATACTGTTACAAAACATTTGTCCTCATGTTGTAGTATTTTCCATACAATTAGGTGATGGCTTGCAAGAATCTAATGTGCTTGCACTAATTTATCGAAAGCAAATTTATTGACTAACATAATCATAGCATATGAAAATCATAAGCTTTTGTGCTTATATCCTCATATTTTATATCAATATTAATGTAGGAATAGTAGCTAGTAGTAGTATCGGCTTAGGATCTAATGTCTATATTTCAGGAGAAGCCAATAATTTTATCGCTTATTTCTATGCATTATCGGAAAATACTGAAGCTGACGATAACATTTTTAGGATAAGGACTGTAGCTATATATTCGGACGAAATAACACTATCTGGCTATCCAATTTGCAATATGTCTTTATCATTCTGGAAAAGAAAAATGGTATAACAATAATTTTATGAATGTAGGCAGCGATGTACTTGTTGCTTACGAATCTGATTATATGGCCAATAGAGTAGATGCATACCCCTACGAAACTTTGAAGAGCTTGAGAATTGATGTAAAAAACTGTTGGTAAAATGATTATTAGTTCCTAATTGAGATTTCAAAAATTCATACAAAAGCATGAAAAAAGATATTTATTTACTATGATCTGGTAAATTCCGGCACTTTATTTTCTCCGAATCAGACAAATAAAAAATTTGCATATAGCATTTGCAGAGCACTACTAACTTACTAATTATAATAACCATGAATTACAAATACAATACACTAAAATCACTTTTGTTACTTTTTTTTATAATAGTTTGTTTGGGTAGGAGCTTTACACAAAATACAAATGATTTTGTTTATAATGACAGAGTTTTTAATTTGCAGACAAATAGTTTGTATAGTCCAATTTCAGGCTCCATTCGAAAAAATGGAATGGGTTATGAATTATTTAATGGAGATATTAAAATAGGGGGAGGTTCTTATGGTTCAACTTTTAGAGGGTTTGCATATTTTAGGACACCTATTGAGGTTGGTGCTATTGTGACAAACTTGACCTTACAAATATCTGTTAATGAGATTGCAGGGAATGGTCATAGTGTAATGCTGAAAGAATTAGGAAGTGCAACTCCCGATGACTCCAGAACTTTTTATGATTTCATTGATCATTCTATTTCTGACACTTATGCACAGGGCTCATATTTAAGCAGTTATAGCACTATGAATATTAAGTTAAACAATGATGCCATTGACGATATGTTTGGCGGGAACTTGGGCATTGGATTTAGATTTCAAAACGAAAGCATTAATGATGGGATTTTTGACGGAAAAAACGCAAGATTTGAGCCTAGGTTAATTGCTGATTATTTTTTACCACTAGTAATGATAACCACTCCGACTCAAGGGGAAAAAGTTGAAAAAGGGTCATACCACAACATTACTTGGAATTATAATATACCAGATACTTATAATGATTATGTTTGGCTTATTTTAAAGAGTCCAGAGGGTGATATCTGGCTTAACGAAGGTAAAGCAGTCCCAAATAATGGACTATTTAGGTGGGAAGTTAGCGAAAGTATAAAAGATGGGAAACAATATTGGATTGATGTTAAAAGTAAAAGCTTTCATAATATACGGCATAATACTAAAGATTATTTTGAAATATTGTCAAAACGAGAACTCAATGTTACTCCATCAAAACTGACGTTGGGCAGCTCATCTGGCAGTAGTGAAACCTTTGCCATATCATCAAATACTTCCTGGTCGGTCAGCGAGAGTGTTTCTTGGCTAAACGTAAGCTCCAATTCCGGCTCCGGCAACCGAACAATAACCGTAACCGCTACCAGTACAAATCCGTCAACAACAACCGGAAGGGTGGCTTCTATCTCTGTTTCGGGCGGAGGAATCAACAGAACCGTCACGGTTAGCCAGGAGCCAAGCGTTGCCTTGACAGTTTCGCCGACCTCCTTAACGTTGGGCAGCTCATCCGGCAGTAGTGAAACCTTTACCATATCATCAAATACTTCCTGGACAGTCAGCGAGAGTAGTTCTTGGCTAAACGTAAGCTCCAATTCCGGCTCCGGCAACCGAACAATAACCGTAACCGCTACCAGTGCAAATCCGTCAACAACAACCAGAAGAACGGGTTCCATCTCTGTTTCGGGCGGAGGAATCAACAGAACCGTCACGGTTAGCCAGGAGCCAAGTGTTGTCATATTCGGCGCCACTCCAAATAGTAAGACTGTCTCTGCCACTTCAGGTTCTACCACATTTTCAGTTACATCTAGTGTTGGTTGGAGCGTTGAAGATAATGTCCCATGGCTTGCGGCAACCAAAATTGACGGGACAATAATCAGTGTTGTATATCAGGCAAATACTTCTCCAACATCCAGAAGTGCCACGATTACGGTATATGGTACGGGTGGCTTAAAGGATGCCGTAACCGTTACTCAGGAGGGAACTGATAACAATACATGTTCGAGTTATGCTATTACTGATAATACTTATAGCGAATCTGTAAATTTATTGGAAAGCGTAAGAGTCGACCTTGGTGAGGAATACACTATTGCAGATTGGACTGATTTAAAAAACATAAAGAACATAGACGAGTGGGTATCATGCATGAACTTACAACATGATCAAACATTTATGGTTAAAATGAATGGCAATCGTTTCTTTAACTCTACCCGTCAGTATCTTGTGCAATATTCAACAGATGGGATTCCCTATGCCGGATTTTTAGTGCATGATCAAATCGACAACAAATTATTTTTGGGTTCATGGTATGGTATTAATATGCACATATTAGCAAGGAACGATAATCACACAGACATCAACGATGAATCATTCTCTAATATTGTAGTTTATCCTAACCCCACTAACGAAAAGGTTTTTATTAATCTTTCAAACAATGTTAAGTATACTGTCATGATTAAGCTATTGGATAACACCGGTAGAATTTTGTTTTTGGATAGGTTAAATTCCCTAACGGTTGAAGATAATTATAGCCTTAACTTGTCAAGCTTTAGTCCTGGTATATATTTAATTCGAATTGAAAGTAACAAGGGGGTAATTGTCAAAAAAGTAATTAAGAAATAATTTAATAAAGAGATAAATTATTCATAAGGATGTCCATGTGGCATCCTTTTGTTTTGCTAAACCCATAGATTTTGATGGTTTTTTGGAAGCGGTATCCGGTTTGTTTGATAAAAGATAAAGTTGGGATTATATGAAAACTTCGATCAATTAAAATCCTCCACACTCCCCATTTTTATTTTATCTTTGTAAGTAACACCGAGCTTCAAAACAATCATTCATGAGCGGAATAAAAAATTTATTATTGCAGAAGCTTAAAGACGAACATGCATTTTGGTCGTATCAGGAAAGCACGAGCTTTTGGGACCTAACAGCGATGCTATAATTTCACGAAAAAGATTCTAAAGAACTATAAGTCAATGGCAACGTAAAGTGTCTAACTTTTAAATTGTAAAGAGCCAGATGCCTGGATAATACCAATAAAAACTCTGATACCAATTTTAATAAACAAACAATCATAAAAGTGAAAAACATACTCATACAATTTACCCAAAACGGCATGGGCAGGGGCAGCGAAGAGCTGGGTGTTGTGCTCGCCACCAACTATTTAAACCTCCTGAGTCAAGAAGATGACCTGCCACGTTTTATTGCCTTTTATAACGGCGGCGTAAAATTGGTTTGCAGCAAATCACCCGTAATCGACATTTTAAAAGCCTTAGAGGCCAAGGGCGTAAATCTTGTAGCCTGCAAAACCTGCCTAAACCATTTTGGCATACTCGATAAAATGCAGGTAGGGATAGCTGGAACTATGATGGATATCATCGACCTGCAAAAAAAGGCCGACAAGGTAATCAGCTTGTAAAACATTTATTGTTTTCTTATTAATAATCGGGTTATGAATTCGATATACGTTTTTTGCTATGGCTCCAATATGCTTTTGAGCCGTATTAGGGCACGTTGCGCCAGCGTAACGCTTAACGGCGTGGGGTATATTACTGGCCATGCCTTAAAGTTCCACATGAACAGCACCGATGGCTCAGGTAAGGCCGACGCCTATAAAACCAGTAACCCTGGAGACTTGGTTTGGGGGACAGTTATTAGTATAAGTATAGCCGATAAACTATTGTTAGATGGCCATGAGGATCTGGGTTCGGCCTACAACGAAAAAGAAATTACGGTTTGGTTGCAGGATGACTTACAAACCAAGGCTTGGATTTATGTAGCTTGCAGCAACCGGATAAAAGCCCATTTGAAACCCTATTGTTGGTACCATCGTTTTGTTCTGGAAGGAGCCAAGGAGAACGGACTGCCGAGTGAATATATTAATGCCGTAGAGGCAGTTGGATGTAATGTTGATATGAATGAGGGGAGAAAAATACGGAATGTCAAATTACAATAAGTACCAACAGATACTACAAAAAACAAAAGAATATTTTGTAAACCATTAGTTTTTGAAATTTTGAATATTAGTTTTGTATGGTTCAAATGCAAGCAAGTAATTATTTATGACAAGTTGCTTGTTTGAACTACAACCGCATATAATGTTTGAAAGTATTGCCCATAATTCAGAATTAACATATATACTAACTAACAATTAAACTAAACGCTAATGACACGAATTTTAAGTGTGATGTTTATTGCAATAATTGCAATAAGCTGTACCACGCAGCAAAAGGTGGTGCAGGTTGAACCGCAAGTTCAAGAAGTGGCTTCGGATAACAAGCCGGAAGAGCAATTTGTAAAAAGAAAAGTAGCCATTGCCCGTTTCTCAAACGAAACCCAATATGCCAAAGGTATTTTCTTTGATAAAGACAATGACCCTATTGGTAAACAAGCAGTTGACATTTTATCTACTAAATTGGCATCTACCAATAAATTTATTTTACTGGAGAGACAAGATATGGATAAAATTATGGAAGAGCTTAACATTGCCGGAAACGAAGGCTTACAGAAGGTTGGTGCCGACTATTTAATTCTGGGTTCCGTAACCGAGTTTGGTCGTAAAAATGTAGGTGATGTAAATGCGTTTTCACGAAGTAAAACACAAACAGTTCAAGCCGGAGTAAATATTCGTTTGGTTGATGTTTCATCAGGTCAAATTATTTACTCTGAAGAAGCCAAAGGAGAGGCCGAAACCACCAATAAAACGGTGATGGGAATGGGCGAACGTACAGATTATGATGCTACATTGAGCGATAAGGCCATTTCTGCGGCTATCTCTAAACTAGTGGAGAATATCGTGAACAACTGCATGGACAATCCATGGAAATCCTACTTCTTATCGTACACCGAAGATGGCATTTTAGTTTCCGGAGGAAAAAGTCAAAGAATTAAAATCGGTGATCAATTTGATGTTTATGAAAAGGGCAAACAGGTAAAAAATCCACAAACGGGAATGATGATCGAACTACCCGGCAAAAAAGTGGGTACTGTAAAAGTTGACTTTTCAGGAGGGGATAATCCGCAAAACGAGTTTTCAATGGTATCCTTTGTTGAGGGTGGTATTGATGCAAATAATTTAACCAAATACTTTATTAAAGAGATTGAGTGATGAAAAAATTATGGATTATTTTGTTGATTGGGGTGACCCTTGCAGTAGGGTGTACCGGAGTTAAAACTGTGACACAAGGACTAGAAAACGAAGCTTTTTTGGAGTTTGTGGGTAAACCTGCCGATTATAATAAAGGTGTGGATGTAGATATTGATGGAAATACATTTAACGCTGTCGTGAACAAGGATAACCAAAATCGCCCAAAGGGACAGGTTTATGCTATCTCAACGGGTAAGCACGTAATCACAGTATCGTATCTTGGAAAACAGATTTACAAGAAGCAGGTGTTTATCTCGGCTCAAGAAACCAGAAGGATTATATTGCCATAAAAAAAATAAACCTATAAAATATCTTTAGTTTTTTGGCTAAAAATATTACCATTTGATAAAACTCAAAAAATAGACAAACAGACAATTAAACAAACAAGTTACAGACAAATGAAAAAACTTAATTTATTATTTTTCTCATTACTTCTTCTGGCATCATGCACGGTACAAGAACCTTTGTATCACTGGGGAGATTATGAGACAACGAGTTATAATTATCTGAAAAAGAGTACCGAGGAATCTACTCAAAAACTTATTGAAGACTTTCAGAAAATTATAGAAGATAAAAAGGGAAGCAGTGGTAAAGTTCCCCCGGGAATATATGCCGACTATGGTTTTGTTTTGTTGCAGGCTAATAAAACTGCAGAAGGAAAAGAGATGCTTCTAACAGAAGTTGCCTTATACCCCGAATCGAAAATTTTTATTGACCGTATTTTAAAAATGATAGAATGAAGAAGTTTTTATATTTAATAGGAATTATAGCTATTACGGTAACGTCGTGTAAGGTTACCGAACCAATTGCTAAAAAAGAAGCTTACAAGGCCATGTATAGCGAAAAACCTTTAGCTATTTTATTAATGCCGCCAATTAATCGAAGCACAAACGTAGAAGCTAAGGAGTATTTTCATTCTACCCTAAACGTACCTATTGCAAACGCTGGTTACTACGTTATCCCACCTTTCTTGTCAATGGAAATTCTTAAGAAAGAAAGTGCTTACGATTCTGAATTGTTTTTAGATGGTTCGTTGAAAAAATTTGGTGAAATATTCGGTGCAGATGTTGCTCTGTTTACCGTTATCAACAAATGGGATAAAGCAAGTTTGGCAGCTAATGTATATGTTGAAGTGGAGTACATTTTTAAATCAGTAGTTACAAATGAGATTATTTATCAACGAAAAGCAGATGTAACCTATAATGCCTCGGTAAGTACTGGTGTGGGTGGCATATATGGCGCCTTGGCCGACATTGCTGCATCTGCTATAAATACTGCTGCAACAAAATATGTGAATGTGGCCCGAGTTTGCAATGCTTACACATTTAGCGACCTTCCTGCTGGTAAATATAGTCCTAATAATGGCACAGATGGAGATTTGCCTGCTGGTGCAAAAGAATTTAAAGTAACATTGAATTCCAATTATAAGTAATCTATTCTTTTTAATTACCATATATAGGGGCCCTCTTGTAAAAGTGGGCCTTTTTCTATTAACTGCAATTCAAAATATAGATTTGATTTTTAACGGTAGAACAGCTAAATTGCAACTGAAATTTAGGTTTTAGTCGTAATAGTTGAGCGGAGAGTGACTTATAATTTATTAAATCAATCTACCATGAAAAAAGCATTTAGAATAGCCGCAAGCATTTTTCACAGCCTCTGCCCAATTGTGCTGGCCGTTATCTTTGGATTTTTGATTTATAACGAATTGCCTAATTTTTGGGGAATAACCATTTTCGGATTGCTCTTTGCTATAGCCGCTGCCATAGGCATAACTATATTTAAAAAAATAATGGAAAAGGGCTTTGTTGATTATTCCGCAGTGGCACATGCCTCACCCGATCTTGATAATCTCAAATCGCTGGAATAAACCGGGAAAGCGAAAGATAAACAGGTCAGAAATAGGAGTATTGATAGTGATCTGTAAACAGTTGGAGCGAAGTGACCCCGAAGTAAAATACATTGGAAGCATCGGGATTTGACCATGTCGATTTCCGCTTTGCTCCAATTCGTTTCCTCAACATCCCGTCCCTTATTGAAATTTATTTTATTGACGGGAAATCGTTAAAAAGCATTAATCCTTTTTCTAAACTCAAAACTTTGAAACCTCTAATCCTTATTTTGATTTTATTTTCATATTCGTTGCATGTCCGCAGTCAGGAAAAAGGCAAAGCCTCGTATTATGCCGATAAATTTGAGGGTAAAAGCACAGCCAGTGGACAAATATACCATCACCATTTAAAAACAGCAGCGCACCCAACTTTGCCGTTTGGAACCTTTGTCAAGGTCACTAATATCCGTAATAATAAAACAGTAGTGGTAATAATAAACGATCGCGGTCCTTTTGCCAAAGGGCGAATTATAGACTTATCAAAAAGTGCAGCACGGGAAATAGGTGGAATACGACTAGGTATTTTTGAAGTAGAGGTGGAAGTGTTTCCGGACATAGCTCCTTTGTGGGAAAAAGAGGAAATAAAAAAAGGATAGATGAAACATCTATCCTTTTACCCTTAAATCAGCTTTGTTAACCAAATCTAAATCTATGAAAAAAAATCTACACAACAAATATAAGCCTTTATTAAGTGAAGCGATATGAAAATTAGTTAAACCGTGTTAATTGTGCGTTCTGCTGATGCTATTCCACTAATTCAAACCAATTATAGAACGGCCCATTTTTATTTCCACCTTAAAACAATTCTATTTCAATCATATATCAATATTTAGCTCTAATGTGCTTGATGCCAGTTGGTTCCCGCACCCATATCTACCGAAAGTGGCACAGATAGCTTGCACGCGTTTTCCATTCCTGCTTTTACAATGTCTTTCACCTGCTCTAATTCGCTTTTGAGCACGTCAAAGTTCAATTCATCATGCACCTGCAAAATCATTTTCGATTGCAGATTCTCCTTATTTAATTGCTCCTGAATAGCTACCATAGCCATTTTAATGATGTCGGCGGCTGTACCTTGGATGGGTGCATTTATGGCATTGCGTTCTGCCATTCCTCGCACTACGCCATTGCGCGAGTTAATGTCGGGTAGATTCCGCCGGCGGCCGAATATGGTTTCCACATATCCATTTTCGCGTGCCACTTCTATACTCTTATCCATGTATGCCTTCACGTCTGGGAAATTCTCAAAGTAGCCGTCTATTAATTCTTTGGCCTCGGTGCGCGAAATATTTAGGCGCTCGGCTAATCCAAAGGCCGAAATACCATAGATAATTCCGAAGTTGGCCGTTTTTGCTTTGCGCCGCATATCGTTGGTTACATCGCCCAAAGACACCTTAAATATTTTTGCCGCTGTGGCCGCGTGTATGTCTTCGCCCTTACTAAAAGCCTCCACCATTTGGCTGTCGCGACTCAGGTGAGCCATGATACGCAGCTCCACCTGCGAATAATCCGCTGATAAAAATACATGATTCTCGTCACTGGCAATAAAGGCTTTGCGTATTTCGCGTCCGTCCTCGTCGCGGATAGGTATATTTTGAAGATTGGGATTGCTACTGCTCAATCGGCCAGTAACCACCATGGCCTGATTGTAGGTGGTATGTAATTTTCCTGTTTTGGGGTTCACTAATAATGGCAGGGCTTCTACATAGGTGTTGAGCAATTTTTTAAGGCCCCTGAAATCAAGTATTTTATCAATAATCTCATGCTTACCCTTTAGTTTGGCCAGTACTTCTTCGCCTGTACTGTATTGTCCCGATTTGGTTTTCTTTGCCTTGGCATCAATCTTCATGTGATCAAAAAGCACTTCGCCCACTTGCTTAGGGCTGGCTATATTAAACTCCATGCCGGCAATTTCTATGATCTCTTTTTCTAATGCCGCAATCCTTTCTGTGAGTTGTTGAGCAAAAGTCTTCAGCTCATCCACATCCAGCTTTACACCTGTAGCCTCCATATCGGCCAATACCAGCAGCAGAGGCATTTCAGTTTTGTAAAACAACTCTTCCAAACCTGCTTCTTTTAGCTTGGGCATTAAAAATTCTTTCAATTGCAAGGTGATATCGGCATCTTCTGCCGCATATTCTTTGGCTAAAGCCAAATCGACCTGCCGCATACTTTGTTGATTCTTACCCTTTTCCCCAATGAGTGATTCCAATTTCACAGGCGAATAGCCCAAGTGCACCTCGGCCATAAAATCCATGTTATTCTTTTGTCCGGGCAAAGCCAAATGGTGTGCCACCATGGTATCGAATATTTTACCCTTAACATGGATGCCATAGTTTTTAAGAATCAGAATGTCGTATTTTAGGTTTTGGCCAATCTTTACTATTTCCTCATCCTCCAACACCAGTTTAAAACGTTGTGCCAATTTCGTGGCCTGTTCTTGGTCTTCGGGAAACGGCACATAATAAGCCTCGCCTTTTTTCCACGAAAACGAGATACCCACCAGCTCTGCTATACTGGTATCCAGACCGGTGGTTTCGGTATCAAAGCAATATTCCTTTTGCACACTTAAATCGGCGGCCAATGAAGCATACGCCTGTTCGTTATCCACCAAATAATAAGAGTGCGCTATATCGTTAATGGTTTTTAAGGAAGAAGTAAAAACAACACCCTGTTCAACCTGTGGCTGTGCAAACAAATCGCCTTGGGTAGGCACATTGCTAACCATAGGGGCAGTTTCAAAACCAAAACGGGGCATCAGGCTCTTAAATTCAAGCTCTTCCAACAGTGGCATTAACTTTTCGTTATCGGCTGCGGAAACCTGCAAATCTTTTTCCTTAAATTCAATGGGTACTTCAAGGTTTATCGTAGCCAAGGTGTAGGATAGCTCCACCTGTTCTTTAAAGTTTATCAGGTTCTCTTTTCTCTTTCCCTTAAACTCCTCAATATGTTCATATATACCTGCTATGCTTTTATATTTTTGGATGATATCCTTCGCCCCCTTTTCACCAATGCCGGGGCAACCGGGGATGTTATCTGAGGCATCGCCCATCAAAGCTAAAATATCTATGACTTGTTTGGGATGCTCAATCTCAAATTTTTCTTGTACCTCAGCTACGCCCAAAACATCGACACCTGCACTTTTTGTACGTGGTTTAAACATTTTTACATTGTCGGAAACCAACTGCGCATAATCTTTATCCGGAGTCATCATAAAAACCTCAAATCCAGCTTGGTCGGCTTTTCTCGAAATGGTGCCAATAACATCATCTGCTTCGTAGCCAGCTACTTCCAGAATGGGAATGTTCATTGCTTCTAACAAACGCTTTATATAGGGCACTGCCAATTTTATGTCTTCGGGAGTTGCTTCACGCTGGGCTTTATATGGCTCATACATCTCGTGTCTGAAAGTAGGACCGGCAGGGTCGAAGGCAACGGCCAAATGTGAGGGTTTTTCCTTTTGCAGCACCTCCAACAACGAGTTGGTAAAACCATAAATAGCCGATGTATTTAATTTTTTGGAATTGACGCGCGGAGCTCTAATGAATGCGTAGTAAGCACGATATATCAAAGCATAAGCATCCAGTAGAAATATTTTTTTTGTATCGGACATGTTTTTAGGTGTTATTTTTATTTAGGGGGCAATTCTCCATTAATTATTAAAATTTCTTCAATGACACTCTGTGAAATTCGAAAGTTGGTCTCTAATATTTTATCAATTAGCGGTTTCACTTTATGTATATGCCCTAATTGTTTCGCCTTATTAATGATTCCTAATGTACCCGTAAATTTCAACTTAAGCATTGTAGCTAATTTTCGGGCTTTCAAATCATCAAGAAGTAGTAGAGCTTCAGTACTTTCCATAGCTAAGGCAATTGCACTTGCTTCGCCTTTATCGACCTGTGTTTCTAAAAACAATTGATATTTGTGGTCGCCAACTTCTTGAATATTAACCCATTCTGGTAGGGTATCTCCAAACTCAGCAGCAACCTCAGGGGTAGTTGTTAAATTTCCATACACTTTTACAAGCAAGTCGAGCTGTTCTATTTTTTTAAATAGGATTAAAGTGCTTGTATCGGAAATAATTATTTTAGGCATTGGATATGTCGGCATGTAAGTCGGCTATGGAATCACTAAATAAGGATACCCCGTATCGGCCCAATAATTCTATGAAAGTCCGTTTCGAGAGCCCTGCCATTTCAGCAGCCTGTCCCGATGATAGTATTTTGTCCTGATATAGTTTTGCAGCCATCATCATTGAAAGATCATATCCTTTCAAATCCACTCCTTCTGGTATATTTATTTGTATCGTTCTCATTTTCATTTTATTTAAATCAAAGATACGAAATCTGTACGTGTCAGCATAAAGGATTTTGTCACTTCTTTCTTTCTGTTGTAAAGTCAGCCAATTCCATCAAGGCTTGTTTGGCATCACAATCATCGAATTTATTTAAAACAGCCAAAGCTTTGTTTTTGTATTCTATCATTTTTTTATGCGTGTATTCTATACCGCCTTTGGTGCGGACAAATTCAATAACTTCGGCTACTTTTTTATCGTTTTTATGATAGCGTCGGATAGTGGACAGCATTTTTTTCCGTTCTTTGGTATCGCAACTGTTCAACACGTATATCAGAGGCAGCGTCATTTTTTTCTCACGTATATCGTTACCTGTGGGCTTGCCTATAAGGTCGGTTTTTTCGTAATCGAAAAGGTCGTCCCTTATTTGGAAGGCAATACCGAGGTAGGTGCCAAACTCTTTCATCCATGCTCTTTTCTCGTCACTGGCATCTACCGAATAGGCACCAGCGGTGGTACATGCAGCAATAAGTGTGGCTGTTTTTTTTGTGATAATTTCGAAGTACACTTCCTCGGTGATATCTAACTTACGGCTCTTTTCAATTTGCAGCAACTCGCCTTCGCTCATTTCCTTCACTGCTTCCGACACTACTTTTAAAACACCTATCTGATCCGTTTCCAAGGCGAGCATCAAACCTCGCGAAAGAAAATAATCGCCCACCAAAACCGCTATCTTCGATTTCCAAAGTGCATTAATAGAGAAAAAGCCGCGACGTTGATAGGTTTCGTCAACCACATCATCGTGTATGAGCGTAGCTGTGTGCAAAAGCTCAATAAGCGTAGCTGCCACATACGATGCCTCAGTTATTGTACCAGTTAATTTAGCCGACAAAAAAACCAGCATAGGTCGCATTTGCTTGCCCTTTTTACGCAAAATGTAATTGGTAATAATGCGCAGCAACGGAATCTTTGATTTGAGCTGCTCGCTAAAAAAAGGCTCAAATCGCTCCATTTCAGTCTGTATGGGGCGTTTAATACTTCTCGATGATGACATATTTAAATATTACTTTTTTGTGGGCGTTGGATAAAACCAATCACTGTAACTTTGAAACCTCAAATTTAATTATTTAATCCAAGGCTGCACGCTATATACGCCTAAGTTTATGGATAAATGAAACCTTGGGTCTATAAAAAAGCAATTAAGAGCACTTAATAAAGGTTTTTGCATCAGGTTGAACCCCTTATTCTTTAATCAATATCAATTCAACATGTATCACATTAGTTTTTCTTATCTTAGCATAAACAAACTAATTTAAAATAATATGGCTACCTACAAATGCCCAGTGTGCGGGTATCGTTACAACGAAAAAAATGAGGAAACAGCATGGAGCGAGCTTCCCGATGATTGGACTTGCCCGGTTTGCGGAGCGGAAAAGCAGGTGTTTACAAAGTTGGATGATGAAGCTGATTAGCCTCCAACGGTTTCTTAATCGAGAATGAAGCAAATAAGGAGACAAGGCAGATGAATGGCGGGCATAGTGCAAAAAATTCATTGTATAATCTTGCTCCTTTTATTTAATCATGTTTAACCTTTACATTCCCTGCTCTTTCTGTACTTTTGCAATTCACATTTTCATTGCAACATGCAAAAAACTACATCGGATAAAAAGCCTCTTTTCTTTTACGGATTCATTGTTGTTATCATCGGCACTTTGGGCGTTTGGGCCAGTGTGCCAGGCCAAACTTTGGGTGTTAGCACATTTACCGATCCGGTAAAAGATGCCTTAGGGCTTAGTCGAGGTAAGTTTAGTGTGGCCTATGCAATGGGAACCATTGGTAGTTCTTTTTTATTGGGAATGGCAGGTAAGTGGTTCGATAAATATGGTGCTCGCAAGGTGGCCTTTTTTGCTGCATTGGGTTTGGCACTTGCCTTGGCACTTAGCTCGCAATCGCAGATGATTTCTCAGTTTATCCAAAAATTCATGGGTATCTCGAGCTGGATAGTTCCTTTTTTGGTTATCATGATTTGCTTTTTCTTTATCCGTTTTGCAGGGCAGGGGGTACTCACCATGGCTTCGCGAAATATGATTATGCTTTGGTTCGATAAGTTCAGAGGCTCCGTTAATGCATTTAGCTCCATTGCCGTGTCTTTGGGGTTTTCTATATCGCCACTTTTTATCGATCATTTAATAGAAGGCAATGGCTGGCAAAAAGCTTGGCAACTGATGGCTTTTGGACTACTAGTTATGGCAGGTCTTATTTACTGGTTGTATAGGGATAGTCCCGAAAAAATGGGTCTTAAGGCTGATGGTAATCTGATAAAAAAGAATCGCAAAGAAAAAACCGATGCTGAGCGAACTCAATTCAATAAAAAGGAAGCACTAAAAACACGGGCTTTTTGGATGTATGCACTGATGATGGCATTCAATGGTTATTTTATTACTGGATTGTCTTTTCATATTGTATCAGTTTTCGAAAATGTGGGCTTAACCAAGATAGATGCTATATCCATTTTTGTTCCTATGTCCATCATTTCTGTCACTACCTCTTTTATTTTCAACACTTTAAGCGATTTTATTAAACTGAAGAAATTGCTTTTTACAATGATAGGAGGTAGTGTTATAGCATCCTTGGGCTTGGCACTTTTATCATCGCCCATAGGATATTATTTGTTGGTTTTGGGTGCGGGCATATCCGGCGGACTGTTTGCCGTTTTAATATCAGTTACATGGCCTCGCTTTTACGGGCGAAAAAACTTGGGTGCCATTTCTGGAGTAAGTATGCAAATGATAGTTTTTGCCAGCGCATTAGGGCCATGGTTTTTTAGTGCGTCCTTTTCGCTTTTTGGTTCCTACTCCGTAATTGCGCTTTTGGGGATAGTTGGTCTGGCTATTTTGGCTGTTTTTTCATTAAAAGCAAATAATCCGCAATAGGTGCTATATATTAGATGTAAGCGAATAATTACTTTTTATTCTTGCAAAGATTATATACTAAAGTTCGATCCTGCAAAACCATATTCTATTTGGCCATCTAGCGCTTGGTTTAAGAGGGAGATAATCTGCTTACCAGAGCAGTGATTAAAGGCAGCCCTTTTTATATTGTATTTGCGCAACTCATTAACTGTGCGTTGTATTTGCTGTTCGGATGCACGACTCATATGCGTACCTCCTATCACAAATTCTATTTCATGGATGTGTGTATGTTGGATGGCTGTTTGAATCATATTTTCGACCCCGTTGTGGGCACAGCCCGTAAACACAACCAGCTTATGGTTTTTCACAGCTGCGATGAACAGCTCATCGTCAAAAGTATCAGGTACCAAATTATTTTGCTCCTGCACAAATAAATACGAATCGGTAAAGGTATGACTATCGGACTTTTGGATTTTTGGAATCACGAAAAGTCCCGGTACAATTTCTTCGATATCTTCAATAAAATAAAAACGATCGTGTAAATGTTCAAAACGTTTGCGTAACGGAAAGCCAATCCTGCGATTATAGCCGTGCGAAACACTCCATCGTTCGCGAAGAATATCTTTTTTTAGAATGACCTTAGCGGTCTTGTTTAGTATTAAAAAATCTTCAAGCCCCCCAGTATGGTCATAATGTGAATGGCTTAACACCACAAAATCAACCTTAGTGAGGTCTTTGCCCAGTATATTGGCGTTTTGAATAAAAGCATCGCTCTTGCCTGTGTCAAAAAGGATGGTAGCACCATTGAACTCTATTAATATGGATAGACCATGCTCGCTGCGATAGGCCAACTCATTTTTTTCATTGTAGATAAGTACGGTTATTTCCATGTAATTTTAAATGTCATAATTGCTTAATAAGTTCCAAAATCTCCCCATCAGAAATACTGGCTTGTTCTGACTTATCGTATATAGAAAGAAGGTAAATCTCTTCGGCTTGGGTTATAACAAAAGTAATAATTCTAGCACCACCAGATTTTCCTTTCCTTTTGCTTGAAATAGCCATCCGCATTTTATAAATGTTGTTGCCCAAATGAGTTCCTTTAGTTGGGTTTTTAATCAACTCCTTGCCTAAAGATATAAGGTCGTTTTTAATAGAACGATGTTTTTTTGCTAGTTTTTTAACTTCACGGCTAAAATTGTCAGTAGGAATAATATTATAACTCATCGAGCAAGCTATCAAAAGAGTTAGCTTCTTTTTTACCTTCTTTAATAAGCTTTATTTCGTTAAAAGCTTCCTTTAATCCTGCAAAAAATGCTTTTTTGTCACGCAAGATTTTAAGCTCTTCAAGCTCTTTTTGAATCTTATTCCAGTCACTCAACGAAAGCATAACGCCGCTTTTTTGTCCTTGCTTGTCAGTAACATATTGTAAGTTCATGATTTATGATTTTATAGGTTCATATATGCTTGTCTAATTTTAAAATCTCTTATAAAAGAATCTGCGGAGTGCATAATTAAATCAATCTAAGATTTCATCTTTTTGCTTCTATAGAATCTCCCAACTTGATACCAAAGGTATCCAAATTATGTAACATTTGGAATTAAACCAGATACAATTCGCTGCATCTGTAAAAGTACCACTCTAATATTGCAAATTAAAATTAGTATTTATCGTTTTCGATTATTTCTTACACTAAAATTGTATCATATAGTAATACTGGTAATTAAACAGCGTACGGGTATCATAAAAGATTAATCCTTATCTTTGTAAGTATAAAAAATTAAAAATCATGAGCAATCACAGTAAAATTACTACAACCTTAATGTCTGTGTTTATCCTATTGGCAATGACTTCCTGTTTACCCGGCAGTGGACATTACAACCCTGCTGAACCCGCGGGTTTTTTTTCGGGTGTGTGGCATGGTTGGACTGCACCGCTTTCGTTGGTGTTAAGTATTTTTTACGATTCTTTTCGTATTTACGAGCCTTTTAATACTGGTTGGTGGTACGATTTTGGATTTTACATCTCTATTATTGCTGGTTTTGGAGGTATTCAGCTATTTCGGAAGAAAAGATCTTAGTTTGCTGTAACGTGTTGCTATTCAATTGGTAAATGCAGATCTTAAAATAAAATAAAATAAATTGTTCCTAATGTTGTAGGTGTTGTTAATTGCCTTATCTTTGTGGCATTAAATTATTATTTTTAGAATTACAGTAATGAACAAAGGAACAGTAAAATTTTTCAATGAATCTAAAGGATTTGGATTCATCAAAGAGGACGAAACAAACCAAGAGTATTTCGTTCACGTATCAGGTTTAATCGACGAAATTCGTGAAGACGACGCGGTAGAATTCGAGCTTAAAGAAGGTCGTAAAGGAATGAACGCCGTTAACGTTAGAGTATTATAATATATTATATCGCTTTAATGATGAAATTATGAGCAGCGTATTTATCTTTAATTAGATATAAACAAAGTTCAAGAGATTAAATTAAGCCGGAGTGTAATACACCCCGGCTTTTTTGTGGAGTAACTTTTTTTAACCGAGGCTTCGCTCCAAGCGAAACCCTCGGTTAATCCGTCTAGTTCCAGATATGTAATGTGCCGTTTTCTTCTTTAGTATTGTACTTATAGAGGGGCCATTTCGAAGGTCCTTCCAACACATCACCATATTCGCTGGCCACCAAAAACTTTGATTTACAGGTAGGGCAAACACAAAATATATCACCTTCAATTTTAATCAAACTACTTAATTTTTTTTCGTAGGGGCACATCAAATCAAAAACATAATACACATCGGCTGATTGCCTATAAACAACCACACCGGTATTACCAATTAAATTACCATACGAGTCATATTTTACTATAAAAGTGTTGCTCTGGGTAAAATCAGGATGGGTGCCTATGTCGGTAATTTGCGTCGAAAAGCGGTACGTAGGTATAATATCTTCCGTATCCTTACATGCATTAGCAAGCAGTAACAGGGTAAGGATGGGGATAATGAATAATTTATTTCGCATCGCACTTTAATTTTTCTTGTTACAAAGGTATTAAAAACTCCAGCCCTAGTAAGCTAAATAAATAAAAAAGGCTAAGTCTGTCATAAACCAACGGTTTTTTTGTAACTTTATTTTTGTAATAAAAGTTATAAATGGAAGATTTAGGAGATATTTTATACGTCATATTTGCAATTATAGCGGTTGTTTATAGTTTTATTAAAAAGGGTGCTCAAAAAGCCAAGGAAGCTACTCCGCCAATTTTTGAGCAAGACGAGGACGATGAATCATTTGAAGCAGACGACAGAACTATTGAAGGATCACCGGGCAGTAAAGAAACGGTAATGCAAACTGTGCCATCGTACAATCAGGAGCCAATCAAGGCTAGGGTATTGGACAATGCAATGGAGGAGAAGAAAAGGCAAATGGAGCAAAATTTTTCGCGGATAAAACGAACAAGTGATATAAGAAAGGAAACAAAGCAGGAAGAGGTTTACTCAGGTACAGATTTCATGAATGATTTTGATTTACGTGAAGCGGTGATTTATTCTGAAGTTTTAAAACGACCGGATTTTTAAATAGTTAAGCTAAAAAGAACCCAACTAAAAAGAAACCTGTTTCTAATTGAGTACTTATTTTATATCTTTGCAACAAAGAGTTTCGGTTTCCGGGATTCTTTATTTTTTTATATAGTAATTCATAATAGCAATACATAAAGGAGGAAGACAAATGTCAAACGTAAGTTATCTTACCG
>JAGXIP010000040.1 GCA_024635585.1 Saccharicrinis sp.
CAATTTCAGGTTACGCATCAAGTAACCATTGATGGCAAATACAAAAACCGCTACGATGTTACCATACTAATCAATGGATTACCTTTGGTTCAAATTGAGTTAAAACGAAGAGGATTAGAACTAAAAGAGGCTTTTAATCAGATTAATCGCTATCAGAAACATTCGTTTGGGGCAAACTCAGCTCTATTTCAATACGTTCAAATATTTATCATTAGCAATGGAGTAAATACAAAATACTACGCTAATAACCGAAATCAATCCTTTAAGCAGACCTTTTACTGGACTGATAAGGAGAATAACAGATTAACCAATATACTAAACGGATTTACAAGCGACTTTTTAGAACCCTGCCATGTATCAAAAATGATATGTAAGTACATCGTTCTAAATGAAACACACAAAATTTTGATGGTGCTCCGTCCGTATCAATACTACGCCGTTGAAACGCTAATTGATAGGGTGCTACATAGTCGGAAGAATGGATATATTTGGCACACCACAGGTTCAGGAAAAACACTTACCTCGTTTAAAGCAAGTCAGATATTGACCAGCGTTGACAAGATAAAAAAAGTGGTTTTTGTGGTTGACCGTAAAGATTTGGATTACCAAACAACCAAAGAGTTTAATAGTTTCAGTAAAGGTTGTATAGATGGCACAGATAATACACAGCAGTTGGTTATGCAGTTTTCTGATGATACTAAGCTAATTGTTACCACTATTCAAAAACTGAATACAGCCATAAGTAAAAAGCAGTATTTAGCCAAAATGGAGAAACTCCAAGGCGAACGTATTATTTTTATTTTTGATGAGTGCCATCGCTCTCAATTTGGAGAAACCCACAATAGGATAAAAACATTTTTTAAAGAGCCTCAGATGTTCGGTTTTACCGGAACGCCAATTTTTGCTGATAATGCAGTAAAAAATGAAATGGGGAAAAGAACTACCACCGAACTTTTTGAAGACTGTCTTCATAAGTACGTTATAACAGATGCCATTAAGGATGAAAACGTATTGAAATTTTCGGTGGAATACGTTGGTAGATATAAACAAAAAGACGATAAAGAAACAAATATAGATATTGAGGTTGAAGATATTGACACAAAGGAGTTGATGGAATCACCTGTAAGAATTGAAAAGATTGCTGATTACATACTTGCTCACCACAACCGAAAAACACATAGCAAAGAATTTACAGCAATGTTTTGTGTAGGCAGTATCGAAACTTTGGTAAAGTACTATGACCTGTTCCAAAAGAAAAAAGAAGAGGGATTACACAATCTAAAAATTGCTACCATATTCAGCTTTGCTGCAAACGAAGATGATGCTGATGCAAATGGATTTCTTCCTGAAGAATTATCGGTTGTTGAAGAACCCAAAGCTCTATATGGAGTAAGTAAACACAGTCGAGAAAAATTAGACCAATATATTAGCGATTATAATAAAATGTTTGGGAGTAAATTCTCAACCAAAGACAGCCAATCGTTTTATAATTATTACAATGATATTTCCAAAAAAGTAAAGGAACGTCAGATTGATATTCTACTTGTGGTAAATATGTTCCTTACAGGATTTGACAGTAAAACGCTCAACACGCTTTATGTTGATAAAAACCTAAAGTATCATGGGCTTATTCAGGCTTATTCACGGACTAACAGGATACTTAACGAGCAAAAGTCGCAAGGAAACATTGTAGTGTTTCGTAACCTTAAAAAAGCCACCGATGATGCCATCACTTTGTTCAGCAATAAAGATGCTATTGATGTTATCATCATGGAGCCATATGAGAACTACATCAGCAAAATTGATGAAGCATTTAAGGAGCTTTTAAGCATAACTCCAACAATTGATAGTGTTAACGATTTAAAGAGTGAAGAAGATGAATTGAAATTCATTAAGGCTTTTCGGGACTTAATGCGAATAAAGAATATACTAACCACTTTTGCCGATTTTGATTGGTCGGATTTAGAAATGGAAGAACAGGATTTTGAAGATTATAAAAGCAAGTACCTGGACCTTCATGATAAAGTTAAGTCAGACCGACAAAAAGAGAAAGTATCTATTCTTGAAGATGTTGATTTTGAATTGGAGCTGATTCATAAAGATGATGTAGATGTAAGCTATATTTTAAAATTGCTTGCAAATATGAAAGATACTAATAAAGAAGATAAAGAGAAACGCCAAAAAGAGATACTTGACCTGCTTTCAGGTGAAGCACATTTACGCAGTAAGCGAGAGCTAATAGAACGATTTATTCAAGAGAATATGCCAATAATTGAGGATTCCGATACTATACCGGAAGAATTTGAAAAGTATTGGAATATTGAACAGCTAAAAGCCTTTGACGCACTTGTAAAAGAGGAAAAACTATCTGAAAGCAAAACACAAAAGCTAATTGAGCAATATCTGTTTGCAGAACGAGAACCCCTAAGAGACGAAGTGTTATCACTTATTGAAGGGGAACAACCATCGGTTCTTCAGCGCAAAAAGACAGGAGATAGAATATTAAGCAAGATTGTTGGCTTTGTTGAGACTTTTGTAAATGGTATGGTTGGGAAGTAATTTTAATTAAAGGAGTAAAGACATGTTTAACCCTACATTTTCAGCTAAAAATTTTTACGATGTCTTATGTCGAGAAAATCGTAAAGGCGTAAATATTGAAAAAAGGTTCTTTAATGAAAGTATATATGAAAAATATACTTTAAGTATTAAGGAAATTAACCAGAAATTACGCAAACCCATTCATGTTTTTATACTAGAAGACACCAATCATAGAAAACCCTCTGCAGAGTTATATACTATATACAAACAGATATTAAGGAATGTCAAAATAACTGTTAAAAAGGAAAAAGAGAAAGTTCTGCTTGAATTATTAGGAGGTATTAGTAAGCAGGTACAGCACAAGTCGTTTAAATTCAACATTTCAAAAATAGACACTGATGATGACCCTATATATACTATAGGTAATACTCCAGCGAACTTTTTTGCTATGAAACATTTACAATACATTTTTCACAAATTGTATGATGTTAAGCAATCAAATAGATACCATATAGTCAATCAGTTAAAGAGTTTGTTAAATGATAAATTCCCTAAATATATAATACGAACAGATATAAAGAAGTTTTATGAAAGTATTCCTTCCGAAATATTGTTGAATCATTTAAGAGAGGATAACCTATTAACCCCAAAAGCCAAAAGGTTAATTAGTCAAGTTATAAAAGACTATATGGTGCAATCTGATTCCGACAAAGGAATACCACGAGGCATAGGCATCAGTGCGTATCTTTCAGAATATTACATGAGGAAAGTTGATTATGAAATACAAAAAATTTCTAATGTCTCTTATTATGCAAGGTATGTTGATGATATCGTAGTTTTATTCACTCCCACTAATACCCATTCTTTTCCTGATTATTTTGCAAGCATTAAGGAAATTATAACAAGTGACTATTCTTTAGAGCTAAATGGAAGAAAGACTAGTAAAATAGATTTAACAAAGAATAGTGATAAGTTTCTAGTAAATAATAAAGAAAAAAGTGAGTACCCATTAGATTATCTAGGATATAGCTTTAATCTTCAAAATAGAGTGAAAAAGAGCACTATTCCTACATTAGAAGTGTCAATTACAGAAAGTAAAAAAGACAAAATAAAGGATAGAATAGAAAAGTCTTTTGAAGCTTACTCTATGAGCCGAGATAAAAATAATGCTTACAGGCATATTAAAAACAGGATTAAGTTCTTGACTGGAAATACAAGGTTGGCCAACAATAAGGGAAATGTTTTGATAGGAATATACTTTTCAAATATGTTATTGACAAACAAAGACGTAATAAAGGAGTTAGATTTATTCTTAACAGAAAAGATTGATAGTACTATTGAAAAAGAGCAGCACAAAACAAAACTATTGAAATTCACTTTCGAAGGAGGTTTTAATAATCACTCTTTTCATAAATTCAATACAGTGAAACTATCAAGAATATTAAAAGGGTGGTAAGACTAGAGCTATGGTAAAGCACAAAAAGAAAATAAAATTAGGAAAAGAAAGAGTGATAATGGCTGATGTTTTGCCATATGAAATACCTGTAACCTTTTCGAATCGTAACTTTTACACTTTTATTGTTGACAATAAAATTGAGTATTCTGATGGATATCTAAGTTGGAAAAAGAATAATGAGCACTTTGATAAGGTCATCGAATTTTTCTTCAATATTAAAATTGATAATAATCTCATTGACGAAGTGTGTGGTATAAAGAAATTTAGAATCCAAAAAGGGTCTCCAGTTCCTTATAAAGTGGATAGTCTTAATACGATTCCTTTTTCATTTAAAATATCCCACAAACAAAATGATTTTAGAGAGTTAAAGATTATTCATCCAATAAATCAACTTGCATTAATAGATTTTTACAATAGATATAAAGAGCTAATTATATATTACTGTAGTAAAAGTAATTTCTCAATTAGAAAACCATCTACAGTTGCTAGATATACCTATTTCAATGATTCGAAACATAAAGAAAGTAGAGCAGATGAATCGGAGAATGATATAATAGAAACATTAGATAAAGAATATGAAAATTTAAAAACTTTTTTTTCTTATACTGAACACAGCAATATATATAGGTTCTATGAGAGCTATTCTTATCAAAGAAGTGAGAAAAAGTTTAACTCGCTACATAAATTTGATATAAGTAAATGCTTTGATAGTATTTATACACATTCATTATCATGGGCAATTAATAATAAGCAGATTGTTAAAGAAAACTTAGGAGTTAATGATTTTACGTTTGGTGGTGCATTTGACAGATTAATGCAAGGCTTAAATTATAATGAAACAAATGGAATAGTTATTGGTCCAGAATTTTCTAGAATATTTGCAGAGATTCTACTTCAACAAATTGATATTGATGTCGAACTTGAATTACAACAAAATGACCTTATACATAAAAAGCACTATCGGATATATAGGTATGTTGATGATTACTTCCTATTCTTTAATGGGGATAATGATAAAAATAAGATATTAGAGGCGTTTAAGCATAAGTTTAAGGAATACGGGTTATATATTAGTGAAGAAAAGAGTTTTACTTATGAAAAGCCGATTATCACTGATTTAACAATGGCTAAAGAGCGCATTAGTGACCTTCTTAATGAAATATCTCTAAAATCGGAGAGTATTGATATTCCACAGGAATCGGAAGCGAAAAAGCAGCCACAAAAGTACTCGCTATACTTCAATTCCAAAAAGGCAATTATAGGCATAAAGACTATTGTTAAAGAAACAAGGATTGAGTATAAAGACATCCTTAATTATGTTTTTGCTGTTATTGACAAGAAGTTATATAAGATAATTAAGAAGTACAATAGAGCAATCTTTGAAAGTAAAGAAAAGGAAATAAGGTTTAAAAGTGTTTTCGAGAGCTTTATTATTGAATTACTTGATTTTGTAATGTTTCTCTATTCCGTCCATCCTCGCGCAAATGTTACAATAAAACTATGCAGTTTATTGACAAAAATAATCAACTTTATAAATGATAAAACGGAGTCACTAGGAGGTAAATATTTTGAGATAGAACAAAGAGACTATATTTTCAAAAAAATATATGATGATATATCTTTAATTCTTAATAAGAATACGAATTCAGCTCACACTCAAATAGAAACATTGTATCTGTTAATTGTTCTCAAAGAATTAGGCCGAGAATATCGCTTATCAGAAAAAGTTTTGCTAAAATATTTAGATATTACGAATAATCAAGGTATTTATGTTTTTCCTTATGATTTTAATCTTTGGACAATTTCAGTAGTTCTATTTTATGTAAGAGATATTGACAGATATAAAGATTTTAAAACAGCAATATTTGATAGTATAGAAAAGAGATTTAGCCTTATGGAGAAATGTAATGTTTCTAAAAATACAGAACTAGTACTTTTGGCCGTTGACCTACTATCGTGCCCTTATGTAAGTAAAAAGCAGAAAAAGAGACTTCTTTCATTGTGTAATTTAGATACTTGTAAAGATGATATAATTAGTATATTTGGAGAGAGGAAAAATATGTTTACAAAGTGGCACAATTTTGATTTCCATAGGGAACTCAACACAAAGAAAAGTAAAGAGGTATATTAATGTATTATAATATTCGCTACACTGCCAAACCGCTTATTTTATAGGTGGTATTTCACACACAAGTAGCCTAGTCGTTGAAGTATGTATAAGCTGACGACTTTGAAATCGATGAGGCAGGTCGATTTCTTTTTATGTTTTTCAAAGACCAATACCTCAAAAATTACTATCTTAGCATCGCTAATCATCAAGGGTATAATTGTATAAATTATGCCCAACATACTTGAATATCCTTTACAAATAAGCCTTAGGTATGGGCTTATTCCTGTTTGTACCCATCTCTTTAACCGACCATTCTCGGTTTTTCGTGCCATTTCCGGCAAAGCAATCCAAAGCATTTTAGATTTTCTTAAAAACGGTATTATTCAGGCGAATTATACCCTTCATAAAAGCCAATATCCCCAAAAGAACTTTGCATATTCTTGTCAAGTTGTAAAAAGCGAGTTTAATATTCTCAAAAGCCCAAAAGAGCAAGGAAAAGCATTACCAAAGTACTATACAAGCTTGCTTTTTACCATGTATTCAGTGCTATTTCAGGCAGTTTCACGCTTAATTCTGATGCCATGATATTACGCAGAACGATACTCAAACAGGAATTGGTTAAAAAACTGTACCCGGATAGCATATCGGTAAAATCAGCATTGCAGCAGCTTCGTCGGGATATTGACCTATGCCCTGAACTAAAAGAGATGATTTCGACAGCCGGGCAAACTCGCAGACATTACTACAATATGCAACAACTAAATATCATACTCGACCATTTCTGCATTAGTCACGAAGAATTTGAACAATTATAAATCTCACTCAATGATTTACTTTCAGAATATCACAGAATTAGAACAAGCTAAATTGCAATACCGAACTTTAGCAAAGCAATTACACCCCGACAAAGGCGGTTCTGCCATCGAGTTCAATCAAATGCAACAAGAATACAAGACCATACTTATACAACTGCAACAAAAGCAAAGTCATTCAGTTAACCACCATCCCCAAAAGGAAAATGATATATTGACAGAATTGGGAAAGCTTGCCAAAGTGCTGATTGAAAAACAAGTCCCACAAATGTTTTTACAGCAACGCATACAAAAAAGTCAATCCTCACTGGAGAAAGGATTGTTCTCTGAAATCGTAAATTTCTTGGATGGAATAAACTCAAACAGTAAAAAGTAACCATCTCAACAATATATTAGCAATCACTAACCACAAACAGCCACACCTCCGCCAAGTGCCTATTCTATGTTTGTTCCCACTATGGAAGCAGACACGACTCGTCCCGATACTTCGGGAAAGAAAATATTAGGCACAGTAGCGGTAGTCGCAGCCATTGGCGGAGGTTTCTATCTGATTAAAAGGGGTAAGAAACTTTTGTCGGGTGCAAAAATGAACTTTGCACTCCTTGGTTTCCGCATCCACAAACTCAACTTTCAAGAAGTTCAGTTTGCGGTAAAACTCCGATGTTACAATCCCACCAAAGCCCCCATCACATTAGCCGTAAATCAAGTTGTAGCCAAATACAAAGATTCAGCTATTGCCTATTCCACTCCCAACATCAAAGGCTTAACCATTGGTGCAGGGAATACCCAAGAACCTGAAATCATTTTTCAAGTGCCTTACCTGAATCTCATGGGTAAAGGCTTGACCATGTCATTGCTTCAAAATACAGCACAGCTTAAAGCCGATATGAGCTTCACGCTAACGCTGAGTGTGAATGGCGAAACGATTACCACCACGCAAAATTTAACAAGCGGCACAGCCGGATTGAATAACACTTCTGTAAGCCTACTAAAGAACGCATCAACTTCAAATAAAATAACTACTACAATGAACGGATTAGCATTGGGGCAACTCGGTATTGTATCCGGCCCTCGCAATACCCTAGACGGTCGGAAGTTCAATAACCTCATAAAAAAAGCAAATGGGAAAGAGGTATTTGTAAAAAATGGTAATGTATTGGAAACCGTTGAAAGTTGCATTGATATTGTGGCATCGCATTACCGTGAAGTTGAGGATTTGGCAAAGTATTTAAAATCCGATACCATAAAAGGCACTTGTCGCAATATTTTCAACTTTGCTTACAGCTACCTGCAATATCAAAAGGACGATGATGGTACAGAACAGCTTCGCACTCCTGCTCGTAGTTGGTTGGATGGTCAGATAAAGTTCAAACAGTATGGCAAAAGCTCCACTGGTATTGATTGTGATGATTATAGCATCTTTTGTGGTTCAATACTAAAATGCTTGGGCATTCCTTTTAAGTTTCGCATCACCAAATACGATGGCAAACAACACTTTCAACACATCTATGTTTTTGTCCCTGCACTTGGCGATAGCGAAGATGAGATAATTATAGACCCGGTACTTTCCAAGTTCGATTACCAAAAACCATACAGTTTTGAGAAATCAGACTTTAGCATGTCACCGCTTCAAATGGTGGCAGGTATTCATGGTATTGACGGCATGACAGGAACAACCAGTTTGGGTTTGCCCATTTATGCACTATCCGGTATTGACGTTGCAGGAGGTAGCATGGCACAGGAAAGCCATACTGAATTGATGGCCATCATTTCGGGTGTTGATTTTGAGGATACCATAAACGGATTGGGGGAAGCCGATGATGCAGCATTAAATTACATCATACGTACTCGTGATTTCCTATTGAAAAACAAGAGCAACAAGGGGAAAATGGCACACATCCAAAATCCTGACCAGTTCATCAGTATGCTCGACCAAGCCATTAAGTTTTGGAACACACCACAGCGTGATGCGGTATTGGATAAGCTATCCACCATTGAAGACAAACTGGCCGAAAACGGTCTAATCAAGTATGATGCAGATGCCATTCAAGGTTTCGGTGAGTTTGATGAGATGGAGAACGAAATAGATGGTTTGGGGAAAAGCCGGAAACGAAAAGGTAAAGGCAGATTCTTCAAAGCCCTCAAACGAGTAGGAAAGAAAATTGGAGGTGTAGCTAAAAAAGTAGTTAAAGCCATTGTAAGGTTTAACCCATTGACCATTGCCATTCGTGGTGGATTATTGGCAGCTCTTCGCCTGAATATGTTTGGCATTTCAAAGAAACTGCAATATGCTTATCTACCCGATAACTTAGCAGCCAAACACAACATCGACCTTGCAAAACTAAAGGACTTAAAGAACCGCCTTACTAGGGTAAAGAAGCTATTTCATGGCTAGCAGGGAAAAAAATCCAATCTTAGATCAGCCATACTAAAAGGAGCAAAACAGAA
>JAGXIP010000041.1 GCA_024635585.1 Saccharicrinis sp.
CAGTAAAACTGCCCTGCATCGTGAAAACATTCTGTTAGATCTTGACTCCTGCTGTTTTGAAATTCTGAAAATTTATAACGTACCTTTCCATCTGTTTGAATTTCGAATGAACGCTGTATCGGAAAACTAAATTTCATTACAGGAATTACAGAGTCATAGCTATTATCAATTAATTTTTTGTACGCTTCATTCAACTTTACAGCACTAACAAAAGGGGCAGTTGGATAAATACAACAGATATGGTTAAAAGACTTGTTATTAATTTTGTAAGATGCAACAACTTCTTTTAAAACATCTAAAGTTGTTGCAAAGTCATCTGCATTTTTCTCACTTCTTATAAAAGGAACTTTAGCACCATATTTTAAAGCTACTTTAGCTATTTCACTATCATCGGTAGATACCATCACCTCATCAAAAAGTCTTGATTTCAATGCTGTTTCAATGGAATAAGCAATAATAGGCTTGCAGAGAAAGTTTTTAATGTTTTTTCCGGGTATGCGTTTACTACCACCACGAGCTGGAATAATACAAAGGTTAGCCATTGTAGAATTGGTTTATACAGTTTATTACCTGTTGTTGATCATCATCAGTTAAAGTAGGATACATAGGCAAACTGATACATCGCTTGTAATAGTTTTCAGAATCCGGTCTATCTCCCTCTTTCCATCCTAGTATCCTATAATAGGGCATTAAATGGCAAGGTATATAATGTATTTGTGCAAAAATATTATTGGTTCGCAAAAAATTATACAAACCTAAACGGTCTTCTACTTCAATAATATATAAGTGATAAGAGTGTCCTTCAACCAAACCACTTTGCCCCTTTATATAAAGCTTATCTTGAAATACCTTTTCATAGTTCCTAGCTATTTCACGTCTTCTTTTCACACCTTCATCAGCACGTTGCAATTGACTATTCCCCAATGCTGCCTGAAAATCAGTGATGCGATAATTATAGCCCAAGGTTTGCATTTCCATATACCATCCGGGATATTGTTCTTCACCTCCTGCAAACTCAATAGTATTAGAGTACAAATCGTCATTTTTCACAATACCGTGTGTACGCAGATGTAATAGTTTTTTATACAATTTTTCATCATTGGTGGTAATCATACCGCCTTCACCGGCAGCAATGTGTTTGACAGGATGAAATGAGAAAATAGCAAGTTCTGCAAAATTACCATTCCCACATAACTGAAGGTCACCCTTGGTGTCTTTAAAATAGCCTCCGGGGGCGTGGCAGGCATCCTCAATGATCCATAAATCATATTCATCTGCTAATTGTTTAAATGCTTCTAAATTAACCGCCCTACCTGCAAAATCAACCGGTATTATACCTTTATATGTTCCTTTGGGAGCATTCTCCAATAATTTTCTAACTGAATCAATGTCCAATAAATATGTGGTAGGGTTGATATCACCAAACACTACTTCACCCCCACAATAACGAACGCAGTTGGCTGATGCAGCAAAAGTGATGGGTGTGGTAATTACCTTGTCACCCGGATTTACATCCATTGCCATTGCACAAAGGTGTAATGCAGCCGTACCATTAGCCACTGCTACTGCATAATTAGATCCTACATATTCTGCAAAATTTTCTTCAAACTCTGCTATTTTAGGTCCTTGTGTTAGATAGTCTGATTTTAAAGTCTCAACAACCACATTAATATCATCTTCTGTGATATTTTGACGACCGTATGGTATTATTTTGTTTTCCATATCAAATTTCAAATGAGGAGTCTACATGCTCTTTAATTAAATGCCTTAGAGTTTCTACTGTTTCCCATTCTTTATTGTCACCAGAGTTATAAGCAAAGCCTGCCGCAACCTTTTCAGCGTTAAATGTCTCAATAAATTCATTCAATTTCCATTTGGTTCTAGAGGGCAAAATGGTATAATATTTTCCAAGGTCATAAGTATAAAAAGAATCTGAAGGTGTGATCATTTCTTCATGAACTTTTTCACCGGGACGTATTCCCACCACTTTGTGTTCACATTCTGGTCCAATAGCTTCTGCTACATCCATTATTTTATAAGAAGGTATTTTTGGAACAAATATTTCACCACCCCATGCATGTTCCAGGGCGTGCATTACCATATCCACACCTCCTTGTAGTGATATATTGAAACGTGTCATATTTGGGTCTGTAATCGGTAAAACTCCTTCTTTTTTCTTATTTATAAAAAAAGGAATAACAGAACCATTTGAACCCATAACATTTCCATACCGTACAACTGAAAAACGGATAGGGTTCCATCCTGTAATATTATTTGCCGCTACAAAAAGCTTGTCCGATGCAAGTTTGGTAGCCCCATATAAATTAATGGGCGCACAAGCTTTATCAGTTGATAGCGCCACAACTCTTTCAACGCCGGTTTCTAAACAAGCATTTATGACATTTTGGGCGCCATGGATATTTGTCTTTACACATTCATCAGGATTGTATTCAGCGATTGGCACATGCTTCATTGCTGCAGCATGGATAACAAAATCAACATCTTTAAAAGCTCTTGTCAATCGTTCTTTATCTCTAACATCGCCAATGAGAAATCGAATTTGTGGGTATTGGTCAGAAGGATATTCTTGAGCCATTTGAAATTGTTTTTGCTCATCTCTGGAGAAAATGACAATTTTCTTGATATTTGGGTAATTCTTTAAAATATGTTTTGTGAGTGCTTTCCCAAGAGAACCGGTTCCACCTGTAATTAGTAAAGTTTTAGATTTTAATAGATTGTTCATTTTATTTTTTCTTAAGGGCTGTTAGAAATGAGTTATATATCCATTGTTGTTTTTCTTTATTAAGGGCGATAAACCAATATAATAAGAACAGAAACAATGAAACGAAAGCTGAATACAAGATTAAATATAACCAACTGTCAATAAATATATTATCTGATAAAAGATAAGCAATAAAAATTAATAAATTGCTAATTATAAATGTTTTACTTGCAAAGAGATCTTTTAATAAGTTATATGAAACAAGCTCTTTTTTTAAAATGAGAGCGTTAAAGAATATTTCTAAAATTGACGCTAACAATAACGCCAATAAAAGTCCAGTTATTTCAAAAACCGGCACAATTAGAAAAGAAAGAACTATTACAACAACTGCAGTTAAAATGGAAACCCCAATCTGTTTTTTTATCTTAAGTGATATATTAATAAAAGATTTATCTACTACCGCCAAAACTCTAAACATAATTATCAAAGTTATTAAAAATGTATCAAGTTGTGATGAAAATTGTGTTGCATCATTTGTCCAAAGCTGCACAAAGGAAGCGTTAAAAAGACAAATTAAAACAGCACAAACAGTTAATAACATTCTTTTCAATTCAATCAATCGATTGCGAATGGTAAAAACTTTTTGAAAATCACCTTCCCCATAAAATTTTCCTAAACCTGGAATAACTGCGGTACTTATCATTTGAATTAATCCTTGAACACCTAACATTGCAAACATAGTAAAGGTGTACTGTGCCACATATTCTGGTCCGGCTAAATACCCTAAAAGTATGACATCAGACGACACATTTGCCAAGCTTGCTACCTTTTGAAGTGTGTACTGTAAACTCAAACCAGTAAACCCTTTTACGTCCTTAAACTTTACCTTAACAATATTCAGCCAATTAATATTTTGTTTAGCAATCCAATACATAGTGATTCCATTAAAAGAAAGTGCAACCAAGTTTACAATTGCCATTTCAAAAATAGAATATCCCAAGTTTAAGATAATAATATTTCCTGCGCCTCCAATTAAAAGAATAACACTTCTAATACCTATTCTTTTATAGGCCATATTCATAGCCTGCAATACAGATTCAAACAAAAAAAAGAATTGTGTTATTATAAATGTGATTACCAGAACAGTTGCTGTTTTTCTTACTAAGTCAAAATCTTCCTTATTTACATTACTCACTGTTGGGGCAATATAAATTATAACTAAACCAACAATTATATAAAGGGGTATTAATAATAAGAATGAAAAAATAGATGTGCTATAAATTTTTGAAAGTTCCTCTTTTGATATTACTTCTCTTTCCTTAGAAACAATCCATTTTAAAGATGTTGCCGCTCTCAAATCTCCAGTAGCCAAATAAGAATTTAATTGTCCTAAAACCTTCCATACTCCAAATAAATACGCTCCTAAATTTGTTAAAATAATAGGATTTAAAACAAATGAAATCAGCAATCTTGTAAGATAGTCGACCCCACTAGTTAAACCATTGAGTAATGCAATTTTTTTAAGATTAATCAAGCTAAATTAATTAATGTTTAATATAAAAATACCAAACTATTATAATCAAAAGTTAATAAATTGAACACTTAATTTACAACTTCATATCAGCCAATTCCAACACCCCTTTCACATCATACACCACCGCGGTTTCTTTTTTGAGTGGGTTTAAGTCCATGTTTAGGAACTCTTTGTGGGCTACTCCAAGGACGATGGAGTCGAATTCCTCGCCCCCTAACCCTTCGGCTCCGCTCAGGGGCCGGGGGTTTACTTTACTAAATTCTGTATGGCTTTTGAGTCCGTATTCATGCATAACTTCCTCCGGGTTGGCAAGTGGGTCGTAAATGGTGACTTTAATGCCATAATCTTGAAGGGCGTGAACTACATCCACGATTTTAGTGTTGCGCACGTCCGGGCAGTTTTCTTTAAAGGTGATGCCCAGCATGAGGAGTTCGGCGCCTTTGATGGCGATGTTCTTTTTGATCATTGTTTTGACTACTTGTGAAGCTACATACTCACCCATACTGTCATTTAAACGTCTTCCTGCTAAAATAATTTCAGGGTGGTAGCCTTTTTCCTGTGCTTTTTGTGCCAGGTAATAAGGATCGACACCTATACAGTGCCCGCCCACCAGGCCGGGTGTAAAGGGTAAAAAGTTCCATTTGGTCCCTGCGGCCTTTAATACCGCGTGGGTATCAATCTCCAGCAGGTTGAATATTTTTGCGAGTTCGTTGACAAAGGCAATATTGATATCCCGTTGTGAATTTTCAATCACTTTGGCGGCCTCTGCTACTTTAATCGTTGGAGCGAGATATGTCCCTGCTGTGATGACGCTTTTATAGAGGTCATCGACTATCCTTCCGGTTTCCGGTGTGGAACCTGCAGTGACTTTGAGTATTTTATCAACAGTGTGTTCTTTGTCCCCCGGGTTGATGCGCTCCGGCGAATAGCCGGCAAAGAAGTCGGTATTGAAGGTGAGTCCGCTTTCCTTTTCTAGGATGGGCACACATTCATCTTCAGTAACACCGGGATAGACGGTGGATTCATAAATCACGATATCCCCTTTTTTAAGGATGCCCCCCACGGCGGCACTGGCTTTGTACAGGGGTGTTAAATCGGGTCGGTTGTTTTTATCGACGGGTGTAGGCACGGTGATGATATACACCTGCGCGTCTTGTATGTCGATGAGTTCTTTGGTGCAATAG
>JAGXIP010000042.1 GCA_024635585.1 Saccharicrinis sp.
CCTCCATACTTTCGAATAGAGCCGTCTCTTCACCGCAAATATAGGCACCACTGCCCAAGAATATTTTCACCCTGAAATCCATACCCATTTTGTTCATCCAAACATGAAAATCGTCGATGACTTCATTGAGCTGCGGCATCAGAAATTTATATTCTCCCCGCAAATAAATAAAACCTTGATGAGCACCTATAATTTTGGCACATACCGCCATCCCCACCAAAACCTTATTGGGCACCTGGCTCAATATTTCCCTGTCTTTAAAAGTTCCCGGCTCGCCTTCGTCGGCATTACAAATCACATATTTCATCTCGCCTACGGCCTCCGATGCCAGCTTCCACTTTAGCCCGGTAGGGTATCCCGCTCCCCCACGGCCTTTAAGACCCGAAATAATTAAATCATTCACAATATCCTGTGCGGGTCGCGCCAATGTTTTCATCAGCACTTTTTCGCCATCATGTTCGTTTTTGAAGATGAGGTCTAACCTCTTTAGATTTTTTTTAGACATAACATGTTAGTTTAAAGGGTTGGAAGTGCTACCTACCAAATCGCTTTTTTTTAACGATTGGATAATATCCCTTATTTTTTCGGGTGTAAGATCGGTATATGGCGTATCATTAATCAGCATGGCCGGACCTTTGTGACATTGTCCTAAACAGTTGGTTTCTAAAAGTGTAAACTTTCCGTCGTGCGACGTCTCCCCCACTCTGATCTTTAAATTTTTTTCGAGTTCTTGTATGATAATATTTTTTCCGTGCATCATACAAGTTATTGTTTTACAAACACGAATAACATATTCACCCATGGGCTTTGTGTTCAGGAATGAATAAAAAGAGGCCGTTCCAAATACCCGTGCCGCAGATATATCTAATTCGCGGGCTACCTCTACCATGGCCTCTTCCGACAGGTATTTTTCTTCGTGAACCACTCCTTGAAGTATAGGTAATAAGCTTTCGTGATATCGACCGTACTTGTCGGCCAAGTTCTTCACAAGATTTACAGTTTCGGTCATAAAGCGTTTTTTTTAAAGGTGGTGAAACAATTAAAGAAATAATTCTGTAATAAGATACTAAAAACACTTTTTAATATAGCTAACATACATCATGTTTTACAGCACACTCAAATTCTTATCTCCTGATTATCAATAGGCATATAAACAGGGTACACCCTACTTCAATCGTTTGTACAAAACCTACAAAAGCATTATTTTTGCCACACAATTTCCTCCCAAAGATGAATTAAACACATCATTACATAGAAAAAGAGAGGTACTATAATTATTGATACAGATGCACAACAAAGAGCTTCAGTTAAAAATTGCAGAAGGGGAACACCAACAGCAGGATTTTAAATATGCCATTAACGACTCTAAAAAAATTGCCCGGTCATTAGCTGCTTTTGCCAATACCGATGGAGGAAGCTTACTTGTGGGCGTTAAAGACAATGGAAAAGTAGTAGGTGTAGCTTCAGAAGAAGAGTTTTATATGGTGGAGGCAGCGGCACAAATGTATTGCAAACCACCTATAGAGTTTGAGACCTACGAATGGGAGGAGGATGGCAAAACAGTGCTTGAAATTAAGATTCCTAAAAGTGAGCAGAAACCCCATTCAGCACCCAACAAGGAGGGTAAACCCATGGTGTATGTGCGTGTAGATGACCAAAACCTATTGGCCAACAAAATATTACTGGATTACTGGAAGGCAAAAAAGAAGAACACCGACAACTTGTTCAGATTAAAGGAACCTGAAAAATATATTTTGGATTATCTGGCAAATAATGAGTCCATTACTTTAAGTTATTTTCAAAAACAAGCACGTATATCGCATTACAGAGCACAAAAAATATTGGTAAGTTTGTTATGTATGCAGATTATAAAAATACACATTACCGAGCAAGGGGTGTTTTATACTTTAATAAAAAAACCAGATAAGACAGAGGCAATGTGACAACTCACTGGGAGATTATTTATTACTCACTGGGTGAATATGTCCGAGGCGCTTATATTCACCCAGTGAGTAGTTGGGAGTCACCTCATGAGCAATAAACATTCACCCGGCGTGCATTACTCTTTAGGATACAACAAATATTTATCTCTTAGTTTTTCATACGCTTGAAGTTCGGGTTGCCACTTTTGTTTTATTTGCTCTTCAGTTAGTCCAGCCTGTATATCCTTTAGAACCTGCCCATCGCCGGCCAAAAGATTGAACCAACGCTTATTAAGTCCAAAATCGTCATCCTGTCCAAACTTGGTATAGAAAGAAATAAAATAAGATAAGCTGAAACGGTGATCGGGAGATGCCTCTCTCAAATCAATACCATAACACTTTTTATCTTGTTGTATGGGTTGTTTCGACATTCCCGGTATGCTTACAGGCGTAAAAGTAAATTCGCCAGCCGTACTATCCGGATATCCTATAACCTGAAACGGAAAGTAGGTACCACGACCCACACTTACTTTACTGGCCTCAAAAAAACATAAAGACGGATACAAACGAAGTGAAATATAGTTGGGCAAATTAGGCGATGGTTTAACTGGTAAATGGTAGGGTTGGCTATGATTCCAGTTTTTCACTTTAATAACCTGCAAGTAGCATTTTACACCATCCTTCAACCATCCTTCACCATTTATCATCCCAGCCAGTTCTCCCACTGTTAAACCATGAACAATGGGTATGGGGTGCATGCCCACAAAGGATTTAAATTCTTCTTTTAAAATTGGGCCATCAAAGTAATCACCGTTGGGGTTAGGCCTGTCCAGCACCAGTATCTTTACCGATTCCTCTGCACAAGCTTCCATCATATAATGCATGGAACTGATGTAGGTATAAAACCTCACACCCACATCCTGAATATCAAAAATAACTATATCCAGATTTTTTAGCTGTTCGGCACTAGGTTTTTTATTTTTACCGTAGAGCGACACAATTGGCACACCGGTTTTTGTGTCGATGTCGCTTTTCACTTCTTCCCCGGCATCGTGCTCGCCCCTAAAACCATGTTCAGGTGCAAATATCATTTTTACACCTATCCCACTACTCAGCAAAGTATCCAACAAATGGGTTTCGTTAACCAATGAGGAATGGTTAACCAAAATGCCCACCCTTTTATTTTTAAGCAAATGCAGATAATCGTCCATACTGACTGCTGCTGGAGTTATTTCGCTTAGTATTTGCTCCGTAGGTTGAGATGAACAGGAAATATGCGCAGTCAATATTACGCAGATAACTAAAGATATGAATCGGAACATAGTATTTACTTTTTAGGTTAAAACGAAATATACAAAACTTAAAAAATGGTAATCCATACATTACGTCTCCCAGGAACTGGGTTTCTCCATTATATAATTTCTACCTATATTAAGTACCTAGGTTTTTCCCTGTAAGAAAAAGCCTCCGCAATTCTGCGGAACATGCTCTGCGGTAACACTATGCAAGCATGTTATATCGACTTATTAAACCCTTCCCCCTCTCCTCTAGCCGGAGAGGCTCTTACTTTCTTGTGTTAACACAAGAAAGTAAGCAAAGAAAGTCAAGGCTGCCCGAAAAATATCACCTGTCTCTTTACAATGCCTAAGTGCGGCCGAGTGATCTCCGAAAAAGGTCGGAGCTTCCCGGTCTTACTATGGCATCACCTCGAGCCCTATAATATTTTTCAGGAAGCCCTTCACGAAAGCATTCAACATCTTTTCAAAATAAAATTGTTAATAGCAAATTATCGTTGAACATAGCCTCCCGTTATGCAACGGGACAAGTTGTGCCGATCTTTGGACGGCATTGGTGATAGTTAGTTTTTAAGAGCTTAAAGGCAACTAATCTTGATACTCGATACTTGAATCTAAATACTTTCTATTTTTTAGGCTTGCGGAGTAGAACCAAAATTCATGGGTATATTCATCCCGTTATTACCATCGTCGATATTCTTAATGGCACCATGATTAGCCTCGTAACGCTTAATATTGTCCATTAGGGCCATCATTAACCTTTTGGCATGTTCAGGGGTAACCACTACACGCGACTTCACCTGTGCCTTTGGCAACCCCGGCATTACACGGATAAAATCCAACACAAATTCCGACGGTGAATGTGTTATCACGGCCAGATTCGAATAAATACCTTGACCTATCTCTTCGTTTAGCTCAATATTAAGCTGATTTTTATTTTTTTTCTCTTCCATCCTTATTTTATATTAGTGTAGAAATTTGTTCTAACAAAAAAGGGAAGTATCTACATACTCCCCTTTTTGTTTATATGATAGAATAACTAATCTTGTTCTTCTTCCACTTCTTGTTTCACGGTTAACTTATCGTAATCCTCCTGCGAACCAACTATTAGGCCTTTAAGCACCCTTTGTCCGGTACCGGCAGGTATCAAGTGACCACAAATTACGTTCTCTTTCAATCCTTCCAAATAATCAACTTTACCTGATATAGCGGCTTCGTTAAGTACTTTAGTTGTTTCCTGGAACGATGCAGCCGACATGAAACTTTTGGTTTGCAAAGCAGCCCTTGTTATTCCCTGAAGAATCTGGCTTGATGTAGCGGGGATTGCATCCCTTGACTCTACCAGCTTAAGATCCTTACGCTTGAGTTGGGAGTTTTCATCTCTTAACCTTCGCGAAGTTACAATTTGTCCGGGCTTAAGGCTTGTAGAGTCACCTGCATCAACTACAACTTTTTTGTCGTAGATGCTGTCGTTCTCTCCCATAAAATCAAGCTTATCGGCAATTTGCTTCTCTAAGAATTTGGTATCACCCTGATCATCTATGATTACTTTACGCATCATCTGACGAACAATAATCTCAAAATGCTTGTCGTTGATTCTCACGCCTTGCAGTCTGTACACATCCTGAACCTCGTTCACGATATACTCCTGAACTGCTGTAGGTCCCATAATATGAAGTATATCCGAAGGCGTGGTTGCGCCATCCGACAAAGCAATACCGGCACGTACATAGTCGTTTTCCTGCACAAGTATTTGTTTAGAAAGCGGCACCAAATATTTTTTAACCTGTCCGTTTTTAGAGGTTACAATAATTTCGCGGTTACCACGCTTGATCTTACCAAAAGAAACTTCACCGTCTATCTCAGACACGACTGCCGGATTAGATGGGTTACGTGCCTCGAACAACTCAGTTACTCGTGGCAAACCACCTGTAATATCACCAGCTTTACCTACGGCTCTTGGTATTTTAGAAACAATTTCGCCAAGTTTAACTTTTTGACCATCCTCTACAGATACGTGAGCACCTACGGGAAGGTTAAATATTTTTAGCGTATCATCCGAACCATCTACAATTCGTAAAGCAGGGTTCTTTGTTTTATCCCTTGTTTCAATGATTACCTTCTCCTTAAATCCGGTTTGCTCATCAGAAACTTCTTTATAAGTAATCCCTTCGATCATATTGTCGAAGTTTATGATACCTGCTTTTTCAGAAATAATAACTGCATTATAAGGATCCCACTCACTGATTAAATCACCAGCTTTAACATTGCTTCCATTTTTGATATATAATTTGGAACCATAAGTAATTGGATGATTAACCAATGCAATACCGGTATTTTTGTCGATGATACGTAATTCAGCCAAGCGGCCAATTACAATATCCACATTTTTACCATCCTCGCTTTTAGTAGGTACTGTACGTAATTCTTCAATTTCAGCAATACCATCGTATTTTGCAAAAAGGTTACTTTCAGTAGAAATATTACCGGCAGTACCCCCCACGTGGAACGTACGTAAAGTAAGCTGAGTTCCTGGTTCACCAATACTTTGGGCAGCTATAACACCCACTGCTTCTCCAATATGAACAAAGTTTCCAGTGGCCAGGTTACGTCCATAACATTTGGCACATACCCCAACTTTACTCTCACAAGTAAGTACCGAACGAATCTCAACTGTTTCCAATGGTGAATCGTTCATTTTTTTTGCCTTAGGCTCATCAATTTCTTCACCCGACTCAACAATTAAATCGCCAGTAGTTGGATGATGAACATCATGTACCGAAACACGTCCTAAAACACGCTCGTACATCGTAGCCACAACTTCTTCGTTATTCTTAATGTCTGAAGCTGATAAACCTCTTAATGTACCACAATCGTCCTCGGTAATAATCACATCCTGCGAAACATCCACCAAACGACGTGTCAAATATCCAGCATCCGCTGTTTTAAGGGCGGTATCCGCAAGACCTTTACGTGCACCGTGAGTAGAAATAAAGTACTCTAGTACCGAAAGACCTTCCTTAAAGTTAGAAAGAATTGGATTTTCAATAATCTGACCACCTGTAGCCCCCGACTTTTGCGGTTTTGCCATCAATCCCCTCATACCCGATAGCTGGCGGATTTGCTCTTTAGAGCCCCTTGCACCAGAATCAAGCATCATATATACCGAGTTAAAACCTTGTTGATCTGAACTCAATTGCGTCATCAGCGTATTGGTCAGTCGGGCATTAACATGCGTCCAAATATCGATAATCTGATTATAACGTTCGTTATTGGTAATGAAACCCATGTTGTAGTTATTCAAAACCTCCTCAACCTCGTCGTAACCTTCCTTAACCATGGCATCCTTCACCTCTGGTATAATAACGTCGCCTAAGTTAAAGGATAAACCACCCTCAAAGGCCATTTTATAACCAAGGTTTTTAATGTCGTCCAAGAAATCGGCAGTACGTGGAGTACCACATATTTTTTGCACACGGCCAATGATATCACGCAGGGCTTTCTTTGTTAACACCTCGTTGATATAGCCTGACTCGCGTGGCGCAAATTCATTGAAAAGAACACGTCCAACTGTTGTTTCTAACATTTGCAATTCAGGTACACCATCTTTATTTAAATCGTAACCCTTCACTTTTACAAGTGCATGTAAATCAACCTTACCTTCATTATAGGCAATGCGTGCTTCTTCCAAATCATAAAAACTCAAGCCCTCGCCTTTAGCTCCCGGACGCTCTTTGGTCATATAATACAGACCCAGAACCATATCCTGTGATGGTACAGTTACTGGAGCACCATTGGCAGGGTTAAGGATATTTTGCGAACCCAACATTAACATTTGAGCCTCCAAAATAGCTGCATTACCCAAAGGCAAGTGAACGGCCATCTGGTCACCGTCAAAGTCGGCATTAAAGGCCGAACAAGCCAACGGATGTAGCTGAATAGCTTTACCTTCAATCAATTTTGGCTGAAAGGCCTGAATACCCAAACGGTGAAGTGTGGGGGCACGGTTAAGCATCACAGGATGCCCTTTCATTATGCTTTCGAGGATATCCCAAACCACAGGGTCTTTTCTATCCACAATTTTTTTAGCCGATTTAACTGTTTTAACGATACCTCGCTCTATCAGTTTACGAATAACAAAAGGCTTGTATAGTTCGGCGGCCATACCTTTAGGAATACCGCACTCGTGCATTCTAAGCTCCGGTCCAACAACAATTACAGAACGAGCAGAATAATCTACCCTTTTACCCAATAGGTTTTGACGGAAACGACCTTGCTTACCTTTTAAGCTATCGCTCAAAGATTTTAAAGGACGGTTGGCATCCGTTTTAACCGCATTGGCTTTACGTGAGTTATCGAACAGCGAATCAACAGACTCCTGAAGCATACGCTTTTCGTTACGCAAAATTACCTCAGGTGCCTTAATTTCAATCAGTCTCTTCAAACGATTATTACGTATAATTACCCTGCGATAAAGATCATTTAAATCTGAAGTCGCAAATCTACCACCATCCAAAGGCACTAATGGGCGTAATTCTGGTGGAATAACGGGAACCACTTTTACAATCATCCACTCCGGACGATTTCGACCTACAGAGTCGCGAAACGATTCTACAACTTGCAGACGCTTTAAAGCCTCATTTTTACGCTGTTGTGATGTTTCGGTATTGGCTTTATGTCTTAAATCATACGATAATTCATCCAAATCAATTCTAGCAAGTATCATATGAAGAGCGTCTGCTCCCATCTTTGCAATAAACTTGTTTGGATCGTCATCTTCGAGATATTGGTTTTCTTTAGGAAGAGTATCCAGAATATCCAAATATTCCTCTTCGGTTAAGAAATCCATATACTTAATACCATCCTCCTCTTTAATACCGGATTGTATTACTACATATCGCTCGTAATAGATGATGGAATCCATTTTTTTTGTGGGCAATCCCAACAAATATCCAATTTTATTTGGAAGCGATTTAAAGTACCAGATATGCGCTACTGGAACCACCAAAGAGATGTGTCCCATTCTTTCGCGTCGCACTTTTTTTTCTGTAACCTCCACACCGCATCGGTCGCAAACTATGCCACGGTATCTAATTCTTTGATATTTACCACAATGACACTCATAATCCTTAACGGGGCCAAATATTCTTTCGCAGAATAATCCATCCCTTTCTGGTTTATAAGTTCTGTAGTTAATGGTCTCGGGTTTTAACACTTCACCGCTCGATCTTTCCAAGATTTCTTCAGGTGATGCTAACCCGATAGAGATTTTTGTAAAATTGCTCTTTACTTTCTGATCTCTTCTGAATGCCATATGTCGACGTCTATTAAATTTA
>JAGXIP010000043.1 GCA_024635585.1 Saccharicrinis sp.
ATATCAACAAAATTCAAATGAAACCCCTGTGGGATGAAAGAATTAAAGGTCTGTTTGATGTATTGGTTAAAATAGCCCATCCCGTCAAAAATGCACCGGTTTTACAAGACGACACCGGAAAGCCCTGGGCGGAGTTTAACGAGATTGGAAGTACTATGGCATTGGGTTCTGCACTATTTGCTGAACCTGAATACAAATATTTTTCCTCCGATAAGATATCCTCTTCGTATTATTGGATGGTAACTCAGGAACAGGTAGAAACATTTAAGAAACTGAAACCAGTAAAACCAGAGATACAAAGTACTGAATTGCCACAAACTGGCTATTACATCATGCGAAATGGCTGGGAAATCGATGATTTGCACATGATTATTAGCGCCGGGCTTACAAAAGAAAAACCTGCTCACCAGCACGGAGATATGTTGGGCATACAAGCTTATGCTTATGGCAACATGATTCTCCCCAATTATCAGGTGCGCTACTACCTGGAAGATCTTGCAGAATTTAAAAACTCGTTCACCAAAAATGTAGCCATAGTAGATTCCGTACCCCACGGCCGATCATGGAAAGGGAACAAAGGGGGAAGCGGGTTTGGATTATGGGAAAGGTTGCCCCAACCGAAAGTGCTCGGTTGGTACAAGAATCCAAAGATTGACTTTTTTGTGGGCTCGCACGATGGATACAATGACTTAGGAGTGGAAACATACCGACAGGTGATATTTATAAAAGATGGATTTTGGTTGGTTCGCGATCATTTTATCTCTGATAATCTTCATAAATATCAACAGGTGTGGCAGGGGCATTATTCAAAAGAGAATGACCAGCACCTAAGGTCGGTATTTCCAAATGGGGCTGGATTAGAAATAATTCAAATGGGTCAAATTCCCAATTCAATTAACACAAGCACTTCAAGAGGAAAAGGTAGGTTAGTGTTCGGATACAACGAAAGCAAAAAAACTGTTTATACTACATTATTATATCCCTTTAAGGATTTTGAAACCAGGCTCTACGACTTTAAGGATTATGATCATCTAAATGTAGAAGGGTGGGAAATATTGAACAATCGGAATGACAAAAACAAATCGGCAGGAGCTATTGATACCGATGCCGCTTTACTCCTTCATAAAAACAATTTATTCTTATTTTTTGATTGCACCTTCCTTCAATTGGATAATAAAACCATAAGCATAAAAGATGGTAATGGAGATTGCCTTCTGGAAAAAAAAGATAATGGTTGGATAATCGTGAACTTTGGAATTAAAGAAATAACCATTGTGATAAACGATCAGAAAACCAAAATAATACCAGGTTCATCTCATCAGCTAAAATGGTAATGTGATGCGGTCGAAAAAGATGTTTAAAATAAAAATCATTTAAAACTTTTGAATATGAAAACATTAGTGTTGTTGTTTAAAAAAAGTAATGCGCCTTTTTTATTTTTGTTCTTCCTTTCAGGCATTTGTATTTCGTGCTCCAATACGCCCAAAATTGTTGTACAGGATATGACGATGGTAGTACCCGAAAATAATTCTGTTTTTAACGAGGAACTACTACCTGGCGAAATTGCCGACACAAAAATTGAACATATAGCCTATGTTGGGCCAACCGCACAAAACCTTCAGTTTTCGAAAGAGAATGTGGACATGTTGGTATTTATAAAAGGTAACGGCCAATTACAAAATGATACATCCTTGTATCAACTTGTTCCGGAATCAATTGCAATCCCCATATCATCCGAAACAGTTCTAATAGAAGTTCCCCAAGGCGAGGTGCTCCATTTCATTAAATTCACCAAGAAGCTGTCGGATCAAGATTTAAAGGATATGGAAGCATTTCCCGCTGAAAACAAATACGATTTTTACTTTACGCAATTTGAAGATTGCGAATCTTATACCGAAAAAATAAAAAGTCCCAATACGGTTAGCCGCACAGTACTTCCAGCTAATATTATTCCACGAGTTTCATTGGGCACGGTAGAGGCTCCAGGGCCCGATGAGGTGGGAGCCCATAAACACGGTATGCTCGATCAACTTTTTTTGGGTCTTGCAACCAATGATGTCGTAGTGCATGCAGATGGCGCTTCTGCACCCTTTAAGGAGTTTTCTTTATTACACATTCCCATAGGTTCAAGCCATGGGGTAAGTGTTGGCGATAATAAAACAATGTATTACCTGTGGATGGATTTTTTTCTTACCAAAGAGGGTCAAGAATGGCTAAAAACACATAAGCCTTCTAGCGCCGATAAAAATGAATATCCGCAAGATGAGGATTCACAATAAAAGCATTGTCATTGCATTTTTTGTTAAAATGTATTGCCCAACGACTAAATATACATATATTTGGTCAACCAATTTATTAGATACCAATTTTAGCTGTGAAGTTGGCTATCTTATTTTACTCTCAAATTTATTGTTAACGAAGATAAGTACCTCTTAAAATGAACAAACTATTAATTACACTATCGCTACTTTTTTTACTTCTGGCATGCGATGAAAAATCAAATCACACTACAATCAAGGTAAACGATTACAGTGAATTAAGCACTGCTATTTCAAATGCTAAACCAGGAGATAACATTGTATTAACGAATGGTATCTGGAAAGATGTTCAGATTAAATTTACAGGCGAAGGAACTGAATCAAGTCCTATTTCTATAAAGGCCGAAACGCCGGGCAAAGTAATTATCCAAGGTGTTTCTGACTTAAAATTTGGCGGTAATTATTTAATTGTCGAAGGCTTGCATTTCAAAAATGGTTATTCCCCAAGCGATGCAGTTATTGAATATAGGATAGATGAAAACACCACAGGTAATCATTGTAAAGTAACCAATTGTGTGATCGAAGATTTTAATAAGCCCACGAGAGATGACGATGATAGATGGGTTCAATTTTGGGGAAGACATAACATATTAGAAAACTGCTATATCGCCGGAAAAACCAATCGGGGTCCCACAATTAGAATCGATTTAAAAGGAAATGAGCATATTAATAACCACCATCAAATCATTGGCAATCATTTTGGTCCAAGGCCGCCAAAAGGAGGCGCAAGTGGAGAGACGATTCAAATTGGCGATAGCTATACATCTATGTCGCCAAGTTACACTTATGTGGCCAATAATTTATTTGAAGAATGTAATGGTGAAGTAGAAGTTATATCTAGCAAAACCAATTTTAACGAATTTAGAAACAACGTATTTTATAAAAGCGAAGGTTCTTTGGTAACGCGTCATGGAAACTACTGCATTATCGACGGAAACTATTTTATCGGTGACGGCAAAAATAAAAATATTGGAGGCATTCGAATTGTAAATACAGGTCATTGGGTAACTAATAATTATTTCTACAATTTAATAGGCGAAAATTTTAGAAGCCCGTTAGCTGTCATGAATGGCATTCCCAAATCACCGTTAAACAGATACAACCAGGTCACGGATGTTGTTGTTGCCTATAACACCTACATTAATTGCCGTGCACCTTGGCAATTTGGAGTGGGAACAAACATAGACCAAAAAGACGTGTTACCACCTTCCGAAATCCGTTCTGCCCGGCCATTGCGGATGCTGGTAGCAAACAATGTGATTTATAACGAAAAGGGCGACGAGTCAATAATTATAGAGCACGATAAGGCGGATGGTGTAACATTTAAGGCTAATGTTATAAACAATCAAGGCACCGATTTTAAGTCGTACGATGGATTGCAAACGGCGACATTTGATGTTAAAAAAATTGGAGAATATATCTTTACATCTTCTACAGGCTATGATATTGAACCTTATCAAGGTTTTGAATTTGAGTCTGTAACTAAAGACCTTTTTGGAAATTCCAGAGAGAAGAATAATACCATTGGTGCCATCATAAATTCTGATGCCAAAGACCCAAAGATTCTGGATAAATCAAAATATGGAACTACTTGGCATTCAAATGTAGTTGAGCCAAAAGAACCAAAAACATTTGTTGCAACTAATAAAGCCGGGGAGCTTGAAGCTAAAATTGCAGAAGCCAACAATGGTGATATTGTATCCTTAAGCCCTGGCGTTTATAATCTTGATAAATCTTTGGTGATTAATAAAACTATTACAATCCAATCTCAAGATGATAAAGCCGAATTGGTTTTCTTGGGAACTGAAAATTCACCTCTTTTTGAGTTACAGCCAAAAGGGTTTCTTACTTTAAACAATGTAATCCTAAAAGGAAACAAGTCGCAACATGCTTTTGCAAGTTTAAAAGAAAACATGTACACTCATTTTGGATTAACTGTTTCCAATTGCGAAGTAAGTGATTTTAATTACGCGCTGAAAGTTTATAAACAATCATTTGCTGAACGCATCACTTTTGAAAATACAGTAATCTCAGACTGTGCAAATGGATTGGAGCTATCAGAAGAAACAAATGATAAAGGAGATTATAACACTGAATATTTAACGGTAAATAATTGCCGTTTTAACAATGTAAATAGCAATGTTATTGATTATTATCGCGGTGGATATGATGAGTCGACCATTGGAGGTAATCTCTTGTTAACCAATTCCACATTCACAAATTGTGGAGCTAAAGAGGAAACCGGAATTCTTATAAATACACAAGGCATTGTTAATGTTGATATCTCAAATAATATCTTCAAAAACAATCCCGTAAAATTGGTCGCCTTACTTTGGGGAGCAAAAAATAATTCACATTCAGGAAATCAGATTACAAACTCCGGTGAAATCAGGGTTGAAGAGAATTTGCAAATGAAATTAATGTACTAGCATGAATATAATGACAAAAACAATAAAAGTAATAGTGGTCAATTTTTTAATGCTACCCATGTTGGTCTTTATGTCTTGTGAAAATCATGATAATTCAGTTCAATCCGGAACAAATTCATCCTCCTCACATCCAAGTTTGATCATTACAAAACAAGGAGTTAGAGACATTAGAGCAAATCTGGGAAGTATTCCTGTTTTTGATGAAACATTGGCTACAGCCAAAGCTGAAGTTGAGGCAGAAATGGCAACGGGAATAGATGTTCCTGTACCTAAAGATTTTTCGGGAGGTTATACACACGAAAAACATAAAAAGAACTTTTTGGTGTTGCAAAAAGCGGGGGTGCTATATCAAATATTGGCTGATGAAAAATATGCCAAATTCGTAAAAGAGATGTTGTTTGCATACGCAAAGCTCTACCCCACTTTACCGCCTCATCCGCAAACTCGCTCCTATGCCAGAGGCAAATTATTTTGGCAAGCTTTAAATGATGCCAATTGGTTGGTATATGCAAGTCAAGCATACGATTGCGTTTACGATTATTTGACAGAAGACGAACGAGCTGTATTGGAAAATGATTTATTTAAGCCTTTTGCTGATTATATTTCAAAAGAGAGTCCGCAATTTTACAATAGGGTGCATAACCACAGTACATGGGGTAATGTGGCTGTAGGTATGATTGCATTAGTAATAGAAGACGATAGCTTGTTGCAAACGGCACTATATGGTTTAAAAGTTGATAATTTGACTTCTGACATGAAAGATAATGATGGAGGTTTTATCAAGAATAAAGACGGAAAAGCTGGCTTTATAGCTAATTTGGAAGAGCCTTTTTCTCCTGATGGTTATTACACCGAGGGACCATACTATCAACGTTATGCGATGTATCCTTTCTTAATTTTCGCACAAGCATTGCATAATAAAAAGCCTGCACTCCATATTTTTCAACATAAAGATAGCGTATTGCTAAAAGCCGTGGATGCACTGATTAACCTAAGCGATGCCGATGGCGACTTTTTCACGTTGAACGATGCTCAAAAAGGGATGTCGTATTACTCAAGTGCTTTGGTTTCAGCAGTTGATATCGCCTATTATTATGGAGGGAACAATCCTGAATTGTTAAGCATTGCCGAAAAACAGGCTAAAGTAACCTTGGACGATGCAGGTTTGTCTGTGGCATTGGCTATAAAAAATGGCAAAGCTAAACCTTACCAAAAAAATTCTATCGAACTTTCTGACGGTCCAAACGGAGCCGACGGAGCTGTTGGAATTTTACGCCGCGAGAATATTGAATTGGTATTCAAGTACACCGCCCATGGTTTAAGCCATGGTCATTTTGATAAGTTATCCTATTTATTGTTTGATGAGGGTAAAGAAGTAGTTCAGGATTATGGCTTAGCCCGCTTTGTAAATATTGAGCAAAAAGGAGGTGGAAACTATCTGAAAGAAAATACCACTTGGGCCAAACAAACAGTTGCTCATAATACTTTGGTACAAAATGAAACCTCGCATTTTGGAGGTGAATATGAAGTAGCCAGCAAGCACCATTCCGAGAAATATCTTTTTGATATAAAAAACAAAGATGTGCAAGTGGCGAGTGCCAAAGAATCTAACGCCTATCCCGGAACGGAACTGCATCGTACAATGGCACTTATTAAAGATGCTGACTATCCTAACCCTTTTGTGTTGGATATTATGAGAGTTAGCTCAGAGAAAGCCAATCAATACGATTTACCTTTCTATTACTTAGGGCAGATCATGCAAACCAGCTTTGAATATTCCAAATTGGAAACACCTGCAATTTTAGGAGCATCTGATGGCTACCAACACCTGTTTAAAGAAGCCCAAGCCAAATCAAATGGTGAAATGCTTCAGTTTAATTGGTTGCTAAAAAATAAGTTTTACTCGTATTCAGCCGTCACTTCAAATAATGATGAAATTATTTTGGCAAGAATTGGGGCGAATGACCCAAAGTACAATTTAAGAACAGACCCAACCTTGATAATAAGAAAAAAGGCTACTAAAAATACAATTTTTGCATCTGTTGTTGAATCGCATGGAACATATAATCCTGTATCAGAACTGGCAATAAACGCTTATAGCCACATTAAAAATATAGAAGTGGTTTATGATACTAAAGATTATACTGGCATCCTGATTGAAACTAAAAACGATAAATCAACAGTTTTTGTCATCTCAAACCTAAGTAATGATAAAGACACAGAACATAAAATTACGATTAACGAAAAAGAGCTGGTCTGGAAAGGACCCTTTACAATAAAAACTCTATAAACAACAATTTATCATGGCAAAAAAAGTAGTCACCTTTGGGGAGATCATGCTCCGTTTTGTAACACCTCAATACCAGCGTTTTTCGCAGGCAACTGAATATAAAGCTTCGTACGGAGGGGGCGAAGCAAACGTAGCCGTTTCATTGGCCAACTATGGTGTTGACGTATCGTTTGTAACGCGTTTACCAAAAAACGATATCGCCAAGGCATGTGAGATGGAACTAAAAAAACACTCCGTAAACACCAGCAACATCGTTTACGGTGGCGACAGACTAGGGACTTATTATCTGGAAACAGGAGCTGTAGCCCGTGCCAGCAAAGTGGTTTACGATAGAGCTCACTCTGCCTTTTCAGAGATAAAACCCGGAATGGTAAACTGGGAAGAAGTTTTAAAGGATGCTGATTTTTTCCACTGGACAGGTATTACTCCTGCCGTTTCGCAAGGTGCTGCCGATGCTTGCTTAGAAGCGATAAAAACAGCTAACAAACTGGGAGTTACGGTTTCAACCGATTTGAATTTTCGTAAAAACCTTTGGAAATACGGCAAAACAGGTGGCGAAGTAATGCCCGAGTTGGTGGCCGGTTGCGATATTGTTTTAGGCAACGAAGAGGATGCTGCTATGATGTTGGATATCCATCCCGAAGGTGTAGATGTAACTGGTGGCCATGTTGATGCAGAAGCATACAGAAGCGTTTCGCAACAGATTATGAAAAAATACCCAAGGGTTAAAAAAGTGATTACCACCTTGCGCGGTTCCGTTAACGCCAACCATAATTCATGGGCGGGCGTGCTTTACGATGGTAATATATTGTACCAGTCGCCTACATACCAAATAACCCACATTGTGGATCGAGTAGGTGGTGGCGACTCTTTTATGGGCGGTTTGATATACGGTTTATTAACTTACGAGGGCGACGACCAAAAAGCACTAAATTTTGCAACTGCCGCCTCCTGCTTAAAGCACACCATCCACGGCGACTATAACCTAGTTACTGTTGAGGAAGTAGAAAAACTAATGGGCGGCGATGCCTCCGGCAGGGTTTCGAGGTAGAGTTAAGGACACTCAGTTAATCGTTAATCGGTTAATCGGTAATCGGTGATCAGTAATCTGCTTGCCAAAAAATAGGTTTTTGGTAAGTGTATCTTGCAAAGTGTCGCGATAAGCATAAGGACATCTGCTTGTCATTACGCGACGGGAACATATTGCCTGCAAAAATTTAAAGGAAAGCCAATCGCTATGATACTCAGTGTTGCACATATACCCCGTAGGGGTTAAACATGTTTAACCCCGGGTTTCAACCCGGGGGAAACAGAGTAATGGAAATCCGGCGCACAACTAACTTAATTAACCCTTTAAACTAATTCGCGCCGGGACGAAGTGCAACACCTATGAAACCACCTCTTTTTCAGCATATAACTCATCCATAATATGCACTCGGGTATAATTGATAACAATTATTTATTCAAAAAATAGAAATAACATTATGGCTAAATATTCAAGAGTAGAAGTTTTTCAGGCAATGAAGGAAACAGGGGTTGTTCCGGTTTTTTTTAATGCTGATATAGAAGTAAGTAAGGCGGTACTTAAATCATGTTACGATGGAGGTATCCGTGTATTCGAATTTGTGAACCGTGGCGATTTTGCCCACGAGGTTTTTGGAGAGTTGAACAAATATGCTCTCAAAAACCTACCCGGGATGATTCTGGGTGCAGGATCATTGGTAGAAGATGCTACCACCGCATTGTACATTCAACTGGGCAGTAATTTTATCGTTTCGCCGCTGTTGAACGAAAACATGGCCAAAATTTGTAACCGTCGTAAAATTATGTGGTCGCCTGGTTGTGGAACCATTAGCGAAATAAACAAAGCGCAAGAGCTGGGTGCTGAAGTTGTAAAAATGTTCCCTGCATCCGAAGTGGGTGGGCCATCATTTGTTAAAGCTGTAAAAGCACCCATGCCCTGGACCGACATTATGCCTACCGGAGGAGTTGATACCTCCAAAGACAACTTAAAACAATGGTTCGATGCAGGAGTAACGTGTGTAGGAATGGGATCTGCTTTATTCCCCAAAGATATTATGGCCAACAAGGATTGGAACGCCCTAACCCAAATGGTTAAGGAATTGATAAACAATATTAAAGAAGTAAGGTGATTAGGCAATTAGATTAGAGATTTTAAGACATGCGATTAAGAGATAATAGACATGAGATGTATAGATCGTCAGCATATATCTGACCATTTAACATCTAAAAGTATTATGTTCCAGTCTGTCGATATCACTGTCGTCAAGCCTTCGACGGATGCCGTGTAGTAATAAGTAGTTTATATCGGTTTCTCTGTTTGTCACAGGCAAGTTGACTGGCACAGCAAGGTAACCTAAATATAAAGATGGATATTTTAAAACGTGTCGCGAAACGACACGTTTTAAAAGACTATAAGCTAAACCACGAATCGTAATCCTGAGGTTTCCTAATTATTGTGCCTTTGTAGAAATACTCGTTTTTAGAATTTATATATTCATATTCCTTTTCCCATTCGTGCGCATTGGCTGCCACCTGTTCAACACCTCGGATAATATAATCAATTTCTTTGTCGGAGGTGGTGGGGTGTACCGACAAACGCACCCAGCCCGGCTTTTCGGAAAGGTCGCCTTTATTAATTTTGCTTGTGATATTGTTCGAGGTATAATAATCGACATGTAACAAGTAATGCCCATAAGTACCGGCACACGAGCAACCCCCGCGCACCTGAATACCAAAGTGGTCGTTGAGCAAACGCACTACCAGATTAAAATGCACATCGCTCAGATAAAACGAAATAGCGGCAATGCGATCGTCAAAATTGTTGGCAAGGATGTTCATGCCGGGTATCTGCCTAAAGGCCTTTAATATTATTGCTACCTGCTCCCGCTCCCGTTCAATCATTTTTTTATGATCCATTTGCTCCTTCAGCCTAATGCTAAGTGCTGCTTTTATGGATTGCATAAATCCCGGTGTTCCGCCATCTTCTCGGGCCTCAATATCATCCACATATCTATATTTACCCCATCGGTTGGTCCAATCTACGGTGCCTCCACCTGAATTGTCAGGTGTAAGGTTGTGGTAGATGGAAATATTGAATACCAGAACTCCACAACTTCCAGGCCCTCCTAAAAATTTATGTGGTGAAAAATAAATAGCATCCAAACTCATCTGCGGATCTTCGGGATGCATGTTAATATCGATATAGGGTGCCGAAGCGGCAAAATCGACAAAACAAAAACCACCATGCTGATGCATAATTTTTGCCAGCTCAAAGTAAGGCACTTCAATACCAGTTACATTGGAACAGGCCGAAAAAGCACCAATTTTCAGCGTCCGGTTCTCGTATTTAGCTATCTCTTTTTTCAAAGATTCGGGATCAACCAATAAATCAGCCGAAGGTTCCAATACCACCACATCTGCATTGCACTCAAGCCAAGAGGTATGGTTGGAGTGGTGCTCCATGTGGGTTACAAATACTACCGGACGCTGCTCCGGTGGAATATGACAATACCGCTTTGCCTGTTCAGGCACCCGCACACCTAAAATACGTTGAAGCTTATTTACCACCGACGTCATACCCGACCCGGCAGTAATTATGATGTCATCAGCATTTGCGTTAACATGTTGCTTTATGATGCGGTGCGATTGCTTATAAATATTGGTCATAATAAGCCCGGTATCGCTCGACTCGGAATGCGTATTGGCCACCATGGGGCCAATTTTATTTTTAAGAATATCTTCAATAGGGCCATATAACCTACCACTGGCAATCCAATCGGCATAAACCAGAGGCTTCACACCAAAAGGCGTTTCGATGGTGGCATCAAAACCGATGGTATTATTCCTAAATTTTTTAAAATGCGATTCGAACTGGAGCATACGAATAATTTATATTTTAACGAAATGATGTAGTGCAGATAAAGTTATATAAAACTACATGAAACCTTTATGCCTAAGTTTAAAAAACGAACTAAACTAATCCGCTTTTCAGGAATTCAATTTCTGTTTTAACATCTTCAAGCAACCGGGCGCAGCTTGGCTGTTCAGATATTTTTTTCACATATGCCTCCACCTTATTTAAATAGGTATTACTCTTACGGCATAAGGAACGCAGAAAACGACCTTGCACCCGCAACGCGAATGTATTTGTATTGCTAAAGCTGCTTTCCATCACTTGCAGATATTTATTTACAAAAGCATCGTCAATTTTACCGCCACGCTGCACAAATACAGCCAACGCCACCCATATGGCTGCTTGCTTGTATTTATTGCCGCTACCCAGCCAGCTCATGGCCAAGGTATCCAAAAAGTCGAGCTTCCAAAGCAAATTATTCCCTAACTGCTCGGCAATTTCGTCGTGTTGTAAGCTATCCCCCCATTCCTCTATCCTTTGGCTCGAAATAGTTTCTGCATCGGCAATAAACGTGGCCATAAGCATAGTTTCCCTAATCTGACGGTGCCAAAGTCTATTGGCTAATTCGCTGTTGTTACCATATTTTTCCGAAAGGTTACGCACCCACAATAGGCTTGCACCATAATTCAGGTTGTACTCTACCCCGTGATCCTTCATTTGAGCCGAAACATTACCATCCATCAGCTTGTTTAAACGCTTTAATATCTGGTCAACCTTATAGGATATATCATCTTGCAAAAAAAAATTCATGTGCTTTATATTATATAATTCGCTATGTTTCAACACGAAAAACTAGCGATTAATTTTTAATTTAATGTTTGCCTCAAAAACGTTTGCAAAGCTAGTTATTTTATTATTATCTTTGCATCGCTTTAGCAAAAATGGTGATTGTAGCTCAGTAGGTTAGAGCGCCTGATTGTGGTTCAGGAGGTCGCCGGTTCGATCCCGGTCTTTCACCCCATAAAAACGCAACTCTCAAAATGGGAGTTGCGTTTTTTGGTTTAACCAGTTTAATCCACTTATCTATTTGAATTGAGTTCAACATTCTCTATTTTCGTATGCTTAGGCAATAAGATAAAAGCATTTCTCCATTAAGTGTGTTATGAATATGAAGCTTACCCCATTTAAAATTACCCTTTGTTTAGTGATGCTTATTTTGGGGGCAAAGCTGGATGCTCAGAGCGTTATGGAAAAAATAACCAAGCTCGAAAAAGCTGTTTTTACTATATCAGCCTACGATACAAGGGAAAATTTGATAGCAACCCGTACGGGCTTTTTTATCAGCGGCGATGGCATTGCTATTGCACCTGCAAGTATATTTTTAAATGCCGATTCGGTTTCACTTTCGCTACGCAATGGCCGAACCTACAGAATCTCGAACATTATCTCAAATCACTCCATGGCAGACTTGGTAATGATTAAAGCTGTCAACAACCGCGAAAAAAGTTTCGACTATATTATTCCATCGCAAAACACCGAGAAAGATAACAAGGAAGTACTTATTTTTAGTCACCCCAAAGAAGCACAGAGTGGCCTTAGCTTTGGTGTTGTTTCAGGGGTGTTCCAAGCTCCCTATCTGGATAGGTTGGTAAGGGTGAATGCAGATTTTGGCATGCGCTCCACAGGTGCTCCGGTAATTAATAGCGACGGCGATTTAATTGGAATAGCCAGTTATCTCGAAAAAAGCAATACTTGCCAGTACCTCAGCACCCATATTATCAATGACACGTTATGGACGCATTATACTAATACCAAGTATGCTGAACATGCAAAACTACACACGCAATTTACGTTACCTTCACCATATATCCTCTTGGGTATCAGTAATTACATGTATGGCGAATGGGTTGAGGCGGCCAAATCCTTTTCGCTCGAAATAAAGCGTGATTCTACACATATTGCTCCATTCATATTTAGAGGAGAGTCACGCAGGCGTTATGAAAATCGGATAGGTATGCAATCGGATTATCAACATGCAAAACAGATGGATCCGCATCATTTTTTGATTTCTTATTTTGAGGCATTGGAATATTTAAGGCTGAAAGATGACAACAAAGCATTTGCAAGCCTTATAGCCTGCACAAATCAGCATCCTCACTTTGCCCCGGCTTTAGTTGAGTTTGGTTTGCTGGCCATAAAACTGCATAAGGACGTACTAATTGCTAAATCATATTTTGAGCGTGCTATACAATCCACCCCCTTGTACGCAAATGGGTACTACGAATTAGCTCGCCTTTATATTCAATATTTACGGGATGATAAGGTAGCTATGGAAGACATCAATAAAGCCATTTACCTGAATGAAAATCTTCCGGGCGCATATTCTATACGTGGCACCCTAAATATTCAGGCCGAAAATTATTTGGAAGCAATTACTGATTTGGACAAGGCCATTGACGTTGACCACACAGATACGCATGCGCTTTTTAACCGTGGCCTTGCCTTTTATAATTTGGGGATGAAACAAAAGTGTTGTAAGGACTGGGATACCGCCGGTCAATTGGGACACTATAAATCCATTAAATACCTGTCGCGATACTGTAATAAAACACCTGTGTCCCGAACTGAGGGGAGATAGCTTGTGTAGGATGAATAAAATAAACTAAATTTGCCCAAAAATAATACTATGACAACCATTGAACAGCTAAAGGATTTAGCGGAGCGCCAGCTGGCGTTAAGGAGGTACCTTTGACATCGATAAGAAAAAGATTGAAATAGAAGAGCAGGAAATGCGCTCGCAAGCACCTGATTTTTGGGATGATGCCAAAGCCGCAGAAATTCACATGAGAACTATCCAGGAGTTAAAATCGTGGGTGGGTGAGTACGATGAAATTAAAACACAGGTGGAAGACCTGAAAGTAATGTTTGAGTTTTTAAAGGAAGGCGAAGCCGAACAGGAAGATGTGGATACGATTTTTGCAGAAGCTGAGTCGAGGATTGAAAAACTGGAACTTAAGAACATGTTGCGCCGTCCCGAAGACAAACTGGGTGCGGTGTTAAAAATAAACGCAGGTGCCGGTGG
>JAGXIP010000044.1 GCA_024635585.1 Saccharicrinis sp.
GAATACGCTTTGTGTGCTGCGTACATTTAATATTTACTTTCCGGTAACATCATCATTCCTGTAACATATTAATGATTGTACTCGTAATTTTGTATTTTACACCTTAGTTAATAGTAAGGACAGGAATAACTATATATTTTCGTCACAAAGAATATATGGGTTTAATTTAAAAATCATAAGATTCCGTTTCTTTTCTCTGTTGGTTTTGTTCATGCTTATAATTTAAGACATCTTGATAGATATATAATTCGAGTTTACCATTTTCACATCCTAGTTTAAAGAAAATATTATCATTACTTAACAATTTCCCTCTGCCTCCAAGTAATCCTTGCATAGATGGACTGGCATCATCATATTCATATCGTTCATTTATCTGTAACGTTGCGTAATAGTCGCCAGAAGTAGTCCATGTGAAGTAAATATTATATTTGTTCTCAAGCTGTTGTTTTAGCCGTTTGATTTTAGAATATTCGCAGTCATCAGTACTAACAAACTTAAAAGAATAGCATTTGTCTGAATAATTTGTTACATAGATATTTCCACCAATCTCTCCAACTGTAGTATTGTAGACATTTTTAGAACTCGGTCCTGGTATTTGAATATTTTTAATAGTTATATACTCTCCATAAATATTTTCCATTTCTACTTTTGCTAAAGATTCAGCCATTTTGTTAATTTCTTCATCACTAAATTGAGAGTAAGAGGCTACTAGTACAAATTGAAGAATAAGGATAATATAAAATCTTTTCATGGTAAATTATGTTATTAAGGTTGAGTATAACTACGCATTTCTGATATAAATGTTGCATACATGCTTTCCATCAAGAGAGGAGATCTTTGTTTTCCTACTTTTCAAATATTAAATTGGTCAGGTTGAAACAGCGGATTCACTTGCCCACAAACATATTGTTCGTCAAAACAATTATAAGGTAAAGAAGTCTGATTACAAGCCTTACGAAGTGCCCAAGCTTTTTGGGGCAGCAGGGTAATGGCAAGAAGCACATTGAATACATTGTGGCAAGGCATGGATTCTAAAATTCATTTCCTTTTTTGTAACAGCGACAAGCAACGAATTCAAGATCTAAGTTGCCTGGATACGGTTCGTGATGTAAAAGCAAGGAGCTTTATTTTGACGAGCAACTGACGAAAATAGTTAAAATTCAAAACGTTATTTATCGAAAACAGGTTAGCTCATTTTAAGATGACTTTGAGTAAAGGTTACAAATGAGCAACTCTTCGTTACTGTGCAGCATTCATATTTATGATGCAGGAATCACCTTTGCATAAGTTAAGAGTTTATAATCTAGTAATGAATCAGAGTATTGAATAATAAACTACAATAAAACTTAAATTTGACCTTATGAAAAAACTTATGTGTTCATTGTTGATATTTTTAACGAGTATTGGTTTTATCTATGCTCAGAAGAATATTAAAGGAAAAGTAACGGAAGTCAATGGAGGGCCTTTGCCTGGAGTTACTGTTTTAATAAATGGTACGAACAGTGGAACAGTAACCAATGTAAATGGGGAATATCAAATTGAATTACAGCAAAAAGATGCTGTATTAATATTCTCATTTATTGGTTTTGAAGACCAGAAAATTGAAATTGGTAATCAAACTGAGATCAATGTAATTCTAAAAGAGAATGTTCAAGCTCTTAACGAGGTTGTTGTTGTAGGATATGGAACTATGAAAAAAAGTGACCTTACCGGTTCAGTCGCTTCCGTAAAGTCTGGTGATATACTGGAAACAAAATCAACCTCTTTCGTGCAGGGTTTGGAAGGTCGGGTTTCGGGTGTACAAGTCGTGGGCGGATCGGGTGCCCCAGGTGCTGAAAGTGATATTAGAATTAGGGGAGCGGTTTCAATAAATGCAGGTAGTAAACCGCTATACGTGATTGATGGAGTACAATTTGATCCCAATGAGAATTCAATGGCAACAAGTGCAATTGTAGGAGACGATGCATTAAGTCCTTTAGCTTTTATAAATCCGTCAGATATTGAGTCTGTTGAAGTTTTAAAAGATGCTTCTGCTACCGCTGTATTTGGTTCACGAGGGGCAAATGGGGTAATAATGATTACAACAAAAAGAGGTGATGTCGGCAGGAGTAGTCTTTCATTCGACTCCTATGTTTCTTTATCGACTCTACCCAAAAATAAAAAAATTGATATGTTGTCTGCTGGTGATTTTGGAGACTGGGTTCGTTATTTTGAAACCCCTGGTAGTAACTTAACTTATTGGGAATCTCTTGAGCCTGATGCTAATCCAAAGGATTTGAATTCGCAAGTAACCAGAGATTGGCAGGATGAATTACTCCGTACAGCTATTACACAAAATTACTCGCTTGCTTTTAACAGTTCAAGTAAAACTCACAATATAGCTGGTTCTGTTTCCTATTTAGATCAACGCGGCATCATTGAAAATTCTGATTATAATCGTATAACCGCCAGGCTTTCAGGATCTGCCGCAATAAGTGCCCGTGCAAAGATTGGTGGTTTTCTTAATTTTTCCAATGAGGTTTCCAATGGCGTTTCAGAAGGAGGCCAGACTGGGCGGTTTGCTGGTGCAATTAAATCAATTGTTATGTACGATCCTCTTGATCCAGAATACTATAAGGATGACATTGAAGAGATAACCATATTAAGTACTCCAGATGAGTATGTGATGACCACAGAAAGACAAAATACGACTTCCAGAACTATGGGGAACTTATTTTTGGAATATGAATTTTTTAAAGGGCTTACATTAAAATCAACCATTGGTGGTACTGTTTCTAATTCCAAATTGAAAGAATACTATCCTAGTGCACTTTTCCAGGGGTTAGGTATTGGTGTTGGTAATATACAGAACGTTACAACAAATTATTTATACAATGAGAACATCCTTACATACAGTAAGCAATTCAATAAAAACCATCGTATAAATGCCAGTTTCGTATTCGAAAGTCGAAAAAATATACTTGAAAGGGTTTTAGCCGCCAACAGCGACTTTGCCTATGAAGGAAATGGAGCTGATGATCTGGGAGCAGGAGCTTTGCCTTCACCTCCCACATCGTACAAAGAAACTGTAAGTAATATGGCTTCACTGGCCCGAGTTAATTATTTTCTTATGGGCGGAAAATATATGTTTACGGGAAGTATTAGAGCAGATGGCTCCAGTAAATTCCATCCTGATAAACAGTGGGGGTATTTCCCCTCAGGTGCTTTTGCATGGCGCGTATCGGAAGAGCCTTTTCTGAAAAATAATGCCACCGTTAACAATCTGAAATTCAGATCAAGTTTTGGTGTGACTGGAAACGACAGAACGCCGGCATTCCAATATTCACCATTTTATAGTAGTAATCTAAGCGTCGCAGATGATGTGTTAATTACAACATACAAACCTGCTGTATTGGGAAATAGCGAGTTGACATGGGAAACGTCAACTCAATTTAACATTGGCTTTGATATCGGATTGTTTAAGGAAAGAATTTCACTGGTGGCCGATTATTATTCCAGAATTACAGATGATATGTTATATAATGCTACGGTGCCGGCAACAGTAGGATTTCAGACCCAATGGCAAAATAATGGAAGAATTGATAATGAAGGAATCGAATTAATGCTTTCTGTGATTATTGTTTCCAAGGCTAATTTCACGTGGCAAGCAAGCGTAAATGGAACTTTTCAAAAGTCAGAAGTTAAATCGCTTGGTGATGTTGATTATATGGATATCCTTTTTCCGGGGCTTACAGAATATCATGTGGGGAGATTGGCCGTAGGAGAACAATTTGGGTCTTATTATGGTTACGAATTCGATGGAATATTCCAGTATTCAGATTTTGAAGAATTTGAGGGATTAACAGATGAAGAAGCTGCATTAATTTTCGATCGAACGCAAGCCTATACGATTAAAAAGGATGAGAATGGTAATCCGATTAGGACTCCACATGCAGGCAATGCAGTGCCAAAACCAGGAGATATGGCTTATAAAGATCTTGATGGAGATTACCTGGTGGATGAAGTCAATGACAAAACAATAATTGGTAATTCACAACCATTTGTTTTTGGCGGTTTTAGCAATAGTTTCAAATACAAAAACTTTGATTTCAAAATTAACCTATCTTACTCCTTAGGAAATGAAATTTTAAATGAAGGAAAAGTTTGGTTGGAAGGGGAAAGGCAAAAAGCATTAAATGTAAGTCAAGACTATTACAATACTGCCTGGCGTTCAGATAGACCATCAAATACAACAGTTTCTTTTGATGGGTATGGCCGTCAAAATATTTCCAGTTATTATGTGGAAGACGGATCGTATATTAAACTACAATCTGTTTCGCTGGGATATACTCTGCGAGGCGATTTCCTAAAAAGAATAAATGCAGAGTCATTCAGGTTTTATGTAAATGCTAATAATTTAATTACATGGACAAATTATTCAGGTTACAAACCTGAGGTTAACGGTCCGTCCATATTGCCTGGCTTTGATCGATTCAGTTATCCAAACCCTGTGGTAATCACTTCAGGAATTAACATTACATTTTAAACAAATCAGGAGGACCAACAATGAAAAATAAATTAAGCGTATTTGTATTATTAATAATAATAATATTCACAGGATGTCAGGATTTTTTACTGCCAAAACCAGATAGTATGGTAGTGCCTGAGAACATGAACGATCCAGAACTTTTGGTACGTGGAGCATTTGAACACTTACGATCAAATAATGACAGCTGGAAAACCGCAACATCCCTTCTTTTAAATTACAATAACGACGAAATAATATCAAACAAGTTTAGAGGTACTAGTGGTAGTTTTTGGGAATTATCCACTTTTAGCCAGCCAACAAGTAACACGGAATTAGAAAACGTTTGGGTTTATCTTTTTGGAGGTGTAAATGCTTCAAACCATGCTGTAATTTCAGCACAGAACAATGAGAATATTGCGCTTGAAGCAGAAGCCAGGTTTATTCGGGGTTTTTACTACTATACTCTTACCACTCTGTTTGGAGGAGTACCATTGGTTGATTCATACGATGATGACCCATTTACTCAGCGGTCAAATATGGAAGAAACACTTCAATTTATCGAAGAAGATTGGAAATTCGCAGCTGAATATGGTCCTGAGGTTCTGGTTATGGCTGGTAGAATAACCCGATACACAGCTGCTGGTTACCTGGCAAAACTTTATCTGTTTATGGGAGGATGTATAGAGCATAACGTTGACCAATGGATTGAAGGAACGGGTGATGAAGAGCGAATGAACTTGTTACGTTTTTCAAATTGGGCAGATACACGAACACCCGCTGAATATTACGACTTGGCAGAGAACCTTCTTGCCGGTGTATATGGCAAATACAGTTTAATTGACAACTACAGGGACAACTTTCGCAAGGGAGGTGAAGATGATGCAAGAGAACACGAATGGCTCTTTAATATTGAATGTTCGGCCACTATGGTTGACGGATTACCGGAAGCAATAAATTGGGCGAACGGATTCCATGTAAATAGCATTTGGAGACATATACCAAACTATGAACTCTATGGTATGTATCATGCAGGCGATACACGAAAAGGAAATGTTTCAAGGTTTATTAACAATGGTCCTACAGAGACAATTAATAATTCAATTCATTATATAGACAATTCACCTAATATTAATGGCGGAATTAACCAGTATATTTATGGAAAGTGGAGACGAGATATAAGTTCGGGACTGCATACTCGGTGGTTAACAGGAGGTTTGACTTTACTCAGATATGCTGACGTATTATTGATGTTAGCAGAAGCAAAGTATTACAATGGAAAAGAAGGTGAAGCCCGTGAGCTATTTAAAGAAATACGTTTGCGTGCAACATCCATTTCGGCGAATAAAGATGAAACCATACTGGACGCTATGACTGCTCAATATTATAATTCTGATTTTATGCAGGAACTTATGGACGAAAGAAAAAGAGAATTATGCGCAGAAGGCTTGCGAAGGGTTGACCTGATTAGAACTGGCCGCATGGTCTCAGCCATTAATTCACTCACTGATAAACATCCAAACGGGAATGAATGGAACCAGGGAGGTGTAAGCATTCGTGCGATGAAGGAGAACCTTAACAGTGGAACATATAAAATATGGTTTCCAATACCACAACAACAAATTAGTGTTGCAGGGTTTCTTCAAAACCCGGGTTATCCTGTTGAATAAATAATATCAGGTCAAATGATTAATTTTTGTTTTGAAAGAGATTGGAAAATTAGTTTAGTTAGATTATTTGAGAAACCTGCTTTGTTTAATTACTCTGCAGGCTTCTTTTATTTAACTTTATGGCGAGAAGATATTGGATTTTTAAAGAAATTGTTCATAATAAAATTATGAAACGTACCAATAGAAAAGATATTTGAGGCAAATGGGTAAAAGATATTTTGTAAATAGAAATACAGTCAAGAAAGAAATATTTCATCGTATTGTACTTGGTTTGTTTTTTTTCTGTCTTTTTTCAGAATCTTTTTCGAACGAGCTACTGTTTAAAAACATATCGGTCGATGAAGGACTTTCAAACCATTATGTTACTAATATTTTTCAGGATTCACGAGGATTTATTTGGATTGGTACTTTGAATGGATTAAACAGATATGATGGGCGGGAGGTTGTCAACTTTTTTGAAAATGCAATTTCCTCAAATCAAATGCATAACGACAGGGTACTTTCAATTAGTGAAGATGAATTTGGGAATATTTGGGTTGGTACGGGTTATGGAGGTGTTGAAATATTCGATATACGAACCCAGAATTTTTCATCAATTATTCTTGATAAGCAAAATAATTTCAACAACGTTATACATTCAATCTGTAAGCTATCAAATGGTGATATGGTTTGTGGAACAAGGACGGGAAGCTTGTTCAGATTTAAGGCAGCATCCATTAAGGAATTTATGGAGGGGGGAGAACTGAACTTTGAAAGGTTAAACTTTATCGTTGGGCAGAAGGATAATAAAATTAGCCGCATTATTAGAATTTGTGAAACAAAGAATAATATTTGGCTTTTAGACTGGGAGTCTAAGGTTTACCGGATGGATTACAGTTCTGTTAATACCTCTGATTATTTTATCCAACAAGTTTTGACCAATATACCTATTTCAGATATTGAGAAAGTTAACGATAGTGAATTGTTAATGGGTAGTCAAATAGGGGTTATTCGTTTCGAGGCAGGTGAAGGGATAAACAATAAGGATAGAAATTGGTCTGTTGTGCCTAATACTAAAGAGATTAATGTTAGCGGGCTTGTTATTGATAAGAATAACAATTGTTGGGCATCTGGATTTAATTCCGCAATTTATCGAATTAGTGATTTTCAATCATCTAATCCCGGAGTTGAGAATTATACAATCGATGAGAATGTGCGTTTTAGAGCTGGCTTGGTCGATCGATCAAATGTGCTTTGGTTATTTTCCGCCGAAAATGGAATTGCTTCCACAGAATTATCATCTAAAAACTTTAATAAAAAGGAATTTACAGGAAAAATTTTTGATAAAGAAAAAATAATAAATGTGGTTTCTGCTCTATATGATTCCCAAGGGAGATTATGGATTGGCAGCAATAATAGATTAAGTATATATAAACTGGAGGCAAACAGATATTCGGAAAAGGCTTATTCAATTCAATCCAGAAAGATTATTGAGGATAAGCGTGGGTACATATGGATAGCCTCACACAATGGTGTTTGGTTTAATAATCCAAAAATAAATAAAGGAAGTGAATTAAATCGTTTCGAATTTTCACAATTTGGTTATCCCGAAACTTATAACTTCGGTTGGTTTAATTCTATTGATGAAGATATGTATGGGAACCTTTGGATGACAACTGACAGGGAACTTATTTACTTGATACGCGATGACAAAGGTTTTTTTAGGGATATGAAGGTTCTCAGAAAAGACGATAACACAAACTTGTATCCTACAGACATACAGGTTGTTAAGTCGCAATCCGACAAACCACATTTGTGGCTAATGCAAAGAAACAGTGGTGTTTCAATTCTGAAATACAATGCTCAATTTACCCTACTTACCATTGAAAAATTTGGTTTTAAAGAAAATGGAGATAATTACCTACCAACCAATACTGTAAACAATATTATTTTTGAAGGAGAAAATGTGTGGTTGTGTAGCGATAATGGACTCATTGAGTTGGGCTACAATAGCAGTGAAGAAAAATATCGATTTAGAAAATTCTACACCACCGATGATGGTTTACCAAGCAATATCCTACTTTCAATTGAAAAAGACACAGAAAATAACCTCTGGATCGGAACAAATAAGGGGCTTTCTAAATACGACCAAAAGTCAAATTCATTTCAGAATTTCACAACAGATGATGGATTGAGAAGCAGTAGTTTCATCAATTCCTCATTTCAGATGGCAGATGGGACACTTGTTTTTGGTACGGCTAAGGGCTTGATTTCATTTTTACCTGAAGATATTGAATTACATACTATAGCACCGCAAATAGTTTTCACTTCTCTAGAGGTAAAGAATAATCTTGTTTTACCATTAGAGAAATTATTGGGAAGTGTTATTTTGAAAAACAGTATTACTGAAACAAATGATTTTTTGCTGAATTATAAGCAAAATGATTTTTCAATTGGATTTTCTGCCCTACATTTTGCATCGCCTAAAAAAAACAGGTATGCTTATCGTCTTGATGGTTATCAGAAAGAGTGGATATATACCGACCAAAATATGCCGTTTGCATATTACTCTAATTTATCGCCCGGGAATTATACACTTTTTGTTAAAGCAAGCAACAACGATAATTTTTGGACTGAAAATCCTATTGCGATAAAAATTGAAATCTTGCCACCACCCTGGAAAACATGGTGGGCATATTTAAGCTATATTCTATTCCTGTTTGCTATCACGTTTTTGGCTTTACGAATCTGGAGTTCCAGATTAAAATTTAAAAATGAAGCTATCCTTGAAAAAAAACAAAGGGAAATCGATTTCGAGTTGAACGAAATGAAGTTCCGGTTTTTTACGGATATTTCACATGAGTTCCGCACACCATTAACATTAATAAACGGTCCGGTCAAAGAATTGGTAGAAATTTTCAGGAACGATAAAAAGATTTATCCAATACTATATCCTTTGAACTTGAATGTAACCCGGATGCAAAAACTTATCAATCAGTTACTGGATTTCAGGAAAGCAGAAAAGGATAAACTCAAATTGTTAGTTTCCATGGGAAATATTATTGAGACCTTAACGAAAATAAAAAGTTCGTATGAAGAAGAGGCAATTTCTAAAGGCATTAAACTGGAATTTAGAAGCGATTACAAAGATCTTGCAGGCTGGTACGATGAGGATAAACTGGAAAAAATCATACATAATTTATTGTCGAATGCCTTTAAATACACTCCTGCCAAAGGAAAAATAACACTCGAATTTGATATTATGGAATTGGAGCAGGCTGTCATTTCAGTAAAAGATACAGGGAAAGGTATATCTGAAACAAGTAGACAAAAGATTTTTGATCGTTTCTATCATGAAGGAAGCGAGTCTGGTACTGGAATCGGTCTGGCTCTTGCAAAGAATCTGGTAGAAATCCATAAAGGTTCAATAAGTGTTAAAAGTCAGTTAGGTGAAGGTTCAATCTTTAAAGTTTTTCTTTCATTAAAACAGGAAACATATTTTAACGAAATTCAGAAACAGGTAGCAAAACAAGGGTTGGAAAACCATCCAAATTGGATCACCAGTAAATATGAAGAAGAACGATTTGACGATATGTCTGCTCAAGGTGATGATGTACCACTGATTTTGATTGTTGAAGATAATAAGGAAATTCGGGAATATTTGCAAAGGCTGTTAAACATTGATTTTAGAACAGTGGTTGCTGTTAATGGGTTAAACGGAGTTGAAATTGCGAGTGAATTTATACCTAATATGATTATTTCTGATATTTTAATGCCCGAGATGGATGGCATTGAAATGTGCAAAGAATTAAAGAAAAATAGCAATACTTCTCATATTCCATTAATATTTCTTACCGCCAAAACATCAGACATTAATAAAATTGAAGGTTTAAATACAGGTGCAGCTGATTACATTGTGAAGCCTTTTGATCCGAATGAGTTAAAAATCAAAGTGGAAAATATCCTCACTGACCGGAAGAATAACCAGGACAGGCTTCGTAAAGATTTTATTCTTAGTCCTGCAGAAGTGAAAGTTGAGTCACCCGAGGAGATATTTCTTCAACAAGCTGTTCGTATCATAGAAGAACATATGGGTGATGGTGATTTCAATCTGGTTAACCTTTGCAGTCAACTTGGGATAAGCAGGATGCAATTACATCGTAAATTAAAATTGATTACTGGACAAAGCACAACTGAATTTATTCGATCAATAAGGCTTAAAAGGGCAGCACAATTATTGGAAACCGGTCATCTAACCGCATTGGAAGTAATGTACGAAGTTGGAATCGAAAGTAGTTCATATTTTTCAAAGGCCTTCAAAAAGCAGTACGGTGTTCCTCCAATTGAATATTCAGAGCGACATAAATCTAAAAAGAAGAATTAATCCTCGCAACAAAAAGGACTAATTAGAGTCTGTCAATAAGCATTAAGGTGTTGATAATTAACACTCTATTCGCTTTTCAAGAAGCCTTTCCCTTTGTAAATTTAGAAAAAATTGCAAAGAAAAGTACTGAAGAAGGCAATTAAGTTTACATAAAATAGGATAAGTTGTTCTTTTTCAACATAGACAAGCAAGATGCATTTGAGCATTATTTTGCTAATTATGGACCATCATTTGTTACAATAAAGCACTCGGCAGAATGTATTTAGCGGTAATATTGAGTAACATTATTTATTTCAATTGTATTTGTACTATTATTTATACTAATCAGGTATGCTCGTGTGGTCCTACAATTGAACATTTGCATACCGCAAAAGAAACAATTATGAAAACAACTACTTTTTTAAGTAGAATTTCACTCTGCTTTTTATTACTTGTATTTTTCTTATTTCTGTTTGTAAGTACAAACGCTCAAAACTCGTTTAGAGAACGAGCACTTGCCGATCCGGATATTGCCGCTTTAGGCGCCGATGCCACAAATATTATCGATGGTGCTGATCCTGTGTTGTTTCCAACTAATTTTGCAGCAATTGCTAATGCTGCACAAGGTGGTGGAGCTAATTTGAACCAAACCTTTAATGTAACACTTGCGCCGTATAATGCCGATAAAACGGGTAATACAGATGCTACATCTGCAATCAATGCTGCGTATACCGCTGCTCTTGCTGCAGGTGGAGGAACAGTAATAATTCCATCGGGTACTTATAAGATTAATGGGCAAATTCATCCAAAAAGCAAAACAAGAACGATTGCAACAGGGGCTGTTCTAAACAGAAACAATCATACTGCCAATAGTAACGATGCTACTAAAACAGGGAGTAATTCGCTCCGTTCTGGCCTCGTGGTATATGAGGACGCATCTAATTTCTCATGGATTGGTGGTAAAATTACCAATAGTAATGGTTTGTACAGGGGGCGAGCATTTGAAACTATTAACTGCACTGATTTTGAATTAGGCGACGTGGAAATTAATTATATGGGTATATGGTCTGATGGCGATCCTGCTCCATCTGTGGGCATGTGGATTAGCTTTTGTGATCACTTTTATATCCATGATTTCGATGCCTTGGCAATGCACTTTGAAGAGGGATTCTTAGCCAACACGCCTTTTAGATGGACCGGTTGTAGTTATGGCGTTGTTTATAATATGGAAGGACTGGCGATGGATAATACACTTGACTTATCTGCTGATAATACCGGCAACGATTGTACGCAGCACGATATTCTATGTATTGATGTGGATGGACACCAAAATCAGTATGCTGAAGCATCTGCCGTTCTTGTCGGAACTGCAGGCAGTGAGTATAATCACCCGGGGGACCACTATAATTTATATTTTGTAGATATTACTCACGATGGACCGGGAAGCCAACCTCAGTTCGAAGTAATCAACTCAAGTTCAAAAATTACCGCTAAGGTTTCAAATATTCATTTTGTTGGTTGTCGTACTAACTGCGACGCACAATCAGCATTCCGGGTATTTATTGGCCTAACAGGTAACAATCTGGGAATAACTGATGTTTATTTACGTAAATGTATATTAATAAACACATTAGATGGACAGCCTGGATTTAACAGTATAGATGTACGAACTTCAGGTGAAGTAAAAGTATATATCGATGAATATACAGATGGGCATATTCAGGGTGATCCTGATTATCAGTTGGATCCTTTAACCAATATTACAATTATACCAGACACGCCACAACCCTCTGATATTGTATTCATTGAAAACTTGGCTTCAATGAAAAACATTCGTCCATTTGATGGAAGTGACGATTGCAGTATAGTTCAGTGTCCTTTAGCATGGACTGGTGATATTCAAAAATGGGAGCAGATAAGGACAGGCGATTATTTTTACTTAAAAAATTTAGGAACTGATGTATATATGCGCCCTGAAAATGCCAATGCTGGTTCTGATATTCAAGCCACAACTATTCAGAATGACTATTCACTTTGGGAATTTATACCAACAACAGGCGAGTATGGTTACCTGAAAAACAAAGCAACTGGAATGTTTGTTAGGCCATTAAGCTTAACAGATGATATATCAACAGCAACAGGAGATAATTATCATTTAATCCAGGTACCTAACACTGCTGCAGGATCATGGACTCAATGGAAATTTGTTGATGCTCAGTTAAAATCAATCACAGTACCTATTAATTCAGAAAGTAATACTTCGATCAATATGAAATATCAGCCCCTTTTAAACCAAATTAAAATAGAAGGTTTATCTGATCATTCCGACGCTTCGATTTATATTTACAATACAAGTGGGCAACTTCTGCAATCAAAAACAATCAATCAATTCAATAATCAAACAATGTTAAATGGTAATAGTATTGGAATTTGCATTGTCAAAGTAACACAGGGGGCAAACAGAATAGTTGATAAAATATACGTAAAGTAAATATTTTGCATGCAGTAAAGAGCAATTTTTCCATCATTTAGTAAATAGCCCCGCTAATTTATGGGGCTGTTTTTGTTTGTCTCGCATGCAATCGATTCCGACAGTTTGCAAGAAAACTGTGTTGACTAATTTGGAGGGAAGACAATGCGACACTAAGTGCATTACTTTTGTTTATCGAACTCCGGTTTTCCCAAAGACATACAAAAAAATACTGCATAATCTCTGTTGCTTAATGTTTGTTAAATGTAATTTACGAAGCAAAAATTACAAGACAGGGGTAGTAATGTCGGAATATAATCTCAAAAGCGGTTTGCTCGCATTCTCTTAATGTATTGATTCGTGTACTCTCTTCTATTCTTTTGAGTATTTGCATATTTAACTCTTCATAACACTTTATCTGTTTTTATTCCCATCCACAATAATGGTATATTTATAAGTCTTTATTTCTTTTGGGGCAAGTTTTTCAAGATGCGTTTTTCTTTCGATAGCTAAAGGAGAATTTTGAATGTCGTGATGCGAAACCATTGGTTCGATACAAGCAAATGGCATACCGGGTGGTGACCACAGGTTTACATTAGGGAAATCTCCCAAATCGACTGTAACAAAAGGAGCTTTTCCTTTCTGAGCAACTCCAATTTGCCTGTTCTTTAAATTTTGCAGGAACATTCCACCGTTTGGTATTCTCGAATCGTTGAGTTGAAATCTAATTTCATTTCTCAGGAAAGGAATTTGGTTTCCCTGCCAAAGGCTATTCACAATTTCAATCCGGTCAACATTGATCTTTTCAGGGAAAACATATTGATAGTCTGCCCGCTCTAAGCCATTTTTTAAAGGACAATTAAACCCTGGATGACCCCCAAGTGCGAAATACATGGTGTCTTTACCACGATTTTCAATTTTAAAAGAATTGATCAATTCATTATTCAGCAATTCATAGCTTAATTCTAAATAAAAATGAAAAGGATAATATTTCATCGTTTGTTCGCTGGATTCAAATGCTAATACTGCTTTCTGGGATTCATTTTCTGGAAGTGCAGAAAAAGTATTAATTGCAGCCAATCCCATCCGTGGCATTTCATATGAAACTGCATTATATATATACTTATCATCTTTAAATCTTACATTCACTGGAAACATAACAGGCGACCTACTACCCCAATAGGCAGAATCACCCACCCAAAGGATTTCCGATTTTGTTTTCCTATGATAAATACTCTGAAGTTCAGCTCCTTTCGTACTAATTGTAACTTTTAATGATTTATTTTCGATTACAATTTCCTTTTGTCCATAGCTTGCAAAAGAGTTTATTAGAATTATATAAATTCCAAGCCAGAGCATTCTTATTTTGAGTTTTCTTCTCATTACCTTTTGTTGAATTGGTTGCCAGTTTATCAATATTTGGTATGATAATAACGAATTGTTGTAACATAAAACATCATCTCTTGAAATTTGCGACTCAATCTTATTTTAATCAATTGATTGTCCACTAATTTCAGCAAAAAGTAAAAAATGTATCATTTTATTTTTTTAAACTGAATAGCTACCCCTCCGCTTCTTGCCAATTTTAGTTCCAGATTATCATTCCTTGTCACAGTTTTTTTAAGTATCTCATAATCCAAAGGATTTGTTTCATAATCAGAGTTTTTAGTGTCTTGATAGATTTGGGCTTCGTATTGCCCATTTTCCAGAAAGTCAAGTTTGATGGAAAAAACTCTCCTTTGTTCATCTGTAATTCCACCCAGATACCAATTGTCCGAATTGACATCTTTTCTAGCCATTATGATATAATCACCAATGCAGGCTTCTAAAACCTTTGAGGTTTCCCAGTTTACAGGAACGTCCATGATAAACTGAAAAGCTGGATGTCCTTCGTAGTTTTCTATTAAATCGGCTGCCATTTGAATAGGACTGTAAATGACCACATAAATGGCAAGCTGTTTCGACAATGTTGTATTTACTTGATCATTCTCTTTTTGAGGAATATCAACCCTAAATATACCAGGTGTAAAATCCATTGGTCCAGAAAGCATTCGGGTAAATGGCAGAATGGTTAAGTGATCGGGAGGATTACCCCCAATACCCGGTCTGTCGTTGCCCCAAGCGTTATATTCTTGTCCTCTAGCACCTTCGCGAGATACCATATTAGGGTAAGTTCGTCTTTCGCCTGTGTCTTTGATGGGCTCATGAAAATTAACTACGATATGGTGTTTTGCCGCTTTTTTTACCACTGTGCGGTAATAGTTTACGCCATACTGACCATGGTGCCACTCTCCATTTTTAAACTTTCCATTTACATGTCCAATTTTTGCGCTACGATATTCAAGGCTCTCGTATAAAGTCATAGCAGAATCAATCTGAGTTAAATAATTCTCAGTATTTGCAGCAGTCTCATTATATGCTTGTAATGTTACCCCTTTTGACTTTGCATATTTCTGTAATTTGAAGAGATTGAAATGCGGGTTAGGTGTAGTAAAATTCATTTCGGGGGCAAAGTTTGTTCCCCATTGAGCCACAAATCCCTCATTCCATCCTTCAACTAAAACTTCGTCAAAACCATGTTTCGCGGCAAAATCAATGTATTTTATTGTGTTTTCTGTTGTAGCGCCAAGTCTGGGACTTTGGTGAAAAGTCCATTTGTCAATGTGTATGCCCCACCAAATACCAATGTACTTCATTGGCTTAACCCAGGATACATCACCTAGTTTGTTTGGCTCATTTAGGTTTAAAATCATATTTGATTCAATTAATCCGCCTGACTTGTCTGCAATCTGAATCGTTCTCCATGGTGTTTTTAGGTGTGATTTTGCCTTTACTTTCGTTCCATCCTTCCATGGCACCAAATCACAATTCAATGTGCTTTCATTATCACTACCGAATAAAGTCATACTGGAGTAATCGGTTAAGGCAGCTTCATGAATACTGATAAAAATACCATCTTTCGTTTTAATTGTTAATGGAGTATGAGCCGCAGCTAGCCCTTTAATCGGTTCTAATTCATAAAGTAATTCATATTTATGGGGGGTATACGCTTCAATGTTCCACGCTTTATGGTTTTCAGGAAATGCAAATTCAGTCAATTCATCCATGACGATTAAGGAGTCAATATTTTCCTGCTTAGGTACTATATACCTAAACCCAACACCCTCATCGAAGACTTTGAATTCAATCGTTAATATACGATTGCGAATCTTTTCTTTTAAATTAATAGACAGTAGATTATGATTGTCTTTAATGACTTTTTGTTCACCCCAAGGCTGTTCCCATGTCTCGTTGTAATTGGAATAATAGTAATCTGTAATTTCAAAATTTGAATCCATAGATGGCATGTCTTTAAATTTGAAACCCATCTTTGATTTGCTGACCAAGGATTTTCCTTTGTATGACACACTATATGAAAGATTGGTATCAGAATTATCAAACGTAACTGATATTTTTTTATCTGGAGATTTTACAGATAGCGACTTCGCACTTTTCGTTCTTTTTGAAGTTGATATTATTAGTTGATCGTCTTTTTCAGTAAACTTGGCATTGAATTCTGCTTTACCTCGCATAATACAGCAACCGAGTATCAGTGTTATAATAATAAGTTTATTGACTGCTTTTCTCATTTTCTTGAAATTAATTTCTGTAAATTTTAGTAAGAAGGTTCACTACACGAACGATATTCTGAGATTCAAAAAAAGGAAAAACTAATTTGAAGATTGTGCTCTTATGTAACTTATTGTTGTCTTCGAGAAAAAGACAATTGTATACGAGTGCGTGTCTTGAACCAACTTTTACCCTGATACCGGTAATCTAATATTAAAGAGGAATCTCTATTCCACAGACCCAACCTTCAAGACCGTAATCAATATGGTAAACAAAGTTGTGAGAATAGATCGTCGAGAAAGCTTACAACATAATTTAGTGAAAACTAACATCTAATTCGCAGCTCTTGATTTATATACATTGTCGGAGTTAAATTTAATTCTTTATAAAAGAGGTTTTGGGTGTTGTAATATTCAGAATTCTATAGCAATAGAGCTATGAGCAAGGCTTTGTTACAATAGGACACCAAGAAATGTTTATAAGCTTACATATTTGTATTGTCAAGTTGATAAACAAATTGAATAATCGGAAAAACCAATTCAGACAAAAGAAAAATAGCATATTAACATATTTGTGTTTTTCAGTTTTCTATTGAGCGTGCAAATTTAAAATACTAAAGAATATTATCTTCTAATAAATAAAAACGGGATTGCTGCCGAAAACCTGATAACAGGTATCGTTTATAAAATTGACCATGACGATAAATTATATATGTTTATAGGAGTCGTGGGTTTGGAACCAGGGGAAAAGTTATGAATATAGAAATATCCAAAAATAACCGCTGATATTATTATAGAGAAATTGACAAAGTAAATAGAGAAGAAGTGGAGAAAGTAAGAAACAATAATATGTGGATATTACAGTGCAGTGCAATGTTATTGATGTTGTTCTGCTGTACGGTATTATTTGGCGGTGAAAAATCCGGTAAGAAACCTTTTGCATTGGGGATTATTGGGTTAACACATGGGCATGCTAATTTGATATTTAAATTCAAACAAACCAACAATGTTTTAATCGTTGGAATTGCAGAATCTGATACAGCAGTAGTTAATAAATACAAGTACAAATATAATTTAGCGGATTCATTGTTTTTTTCAACAGGTAAAGAGATGTTGGAACAAGTTTCACCTGATGGAGTAGCAGTATTTACCAGTACATTCAATCATTTGAAGGCCATTAAGTTATGTGCTTCTAAAGGGATTGATGTAATGGTTGAAAAACCTTTGGCCACAAATTGGGAACAATCCCGACAAATCGAACAAATCGCAGAAGAATCTAAAATCAAAGTGCTCACTAACTATGAAACAACCTGGCATCCTTCTCTAGATAGTTGCTTTAGTTATGTGGGGTCAGAAGGCATTGGAGATATAAGAAAAGTTGTTTTTCATCATGGAAATTATGGGCCAATGAATAGGGCTCCTCGGGAATTTACGGAATGGGTAACCGACTCTGTTCAAAATGGAGGGGGCGCATTAATGGATTTTGCTTGTTATGGTATTAATATCATCACGGATTTTGTGAACGGTCAATTGCCACAATCTGTATATGCAGAACTGAGGGCTTTTAAGCCCGATGAATATCCAGAAGTAGACGATGAAGCTACTATTATACTTAATTACAAAACTTTTCAGTGTATTGTACAAGCCTCATGGAACTGGGCTGTTCCAAGGAAGGACATGGAGTTATATGGTACCAATGGATATGCCATTGCCACAAGTAGTAACGAATATAAATATAAATTGAATTGGAGAGCGAAGGAGGAAGTTTGTGTTCTTGAAAAAACAAACTACCCCGTTGATGAACCATTGGAATATTTTGCAGGCATAATAAGTGGAAGGGAAGTTTTACAAACCTACGATTGTGCTTCGCTTGAAAATAACCTTTTGGTAATGCAAATATTGCAATGGGCAAAAGAAAGCATTACGACCGGCAAAAGAATAGAAATTATAAAAATTAATAAATAAACTAATAAAACTTCGAATGATGAACAGTAAAAAAATAACATGTCTCATAGGTGTTTTTTGCCTGGTATTTACCAGTGTTTTCGCACAGAAAACAGAAAATAAACGCCCCAATATTTTTTTCTTTTTTGCAGATGACTGGGGGCAGTATGCCAGTGTGTACGAGTCTTTTTCGCCAAATAGTACATTTACAACACCAGCATTCGACAAATTTGCTAAAGAAGGAGTGCGGTTTAACAATGCACATGTTAATTCTCCTTCGTGCACGCCATGTCGCAGTGCATTGTTCTCTGGGCAACATTTTTATCGTACAGGTTCGGCTACAAATCTTATGAGTGAGTGGAATATAGATATACCTACTTATCCACTGTTGTTGGAAGAGGCTGGTTATCATATAGGGTTTACCTATAAAGCTTGGGGCCCGGGTAAACCACTAGATGCCGCATATGGCGGAGCAGAAAAAGCCTATATGTCTGCCGGACAAAGTTTCAATAAGTTTTCGCAGAATGTGACCAAAATGGTACAAGAGGGGAAAATCATTGAAGAAGCAAAGGAGATACTTTATAAGGAAGGACTGGATAACTTTCGTTCGTTTATGGCAGAAAAGAAAGATGGTCAACCCTTTTGTTATTGGTTTGGACCGACTAATACTCATAGAAAATGGACAAAGGGATCAGGAAAGGAAATTTGGGGATTAAATCCAGACAACCTAAAAGGGAAAATGCCAGAATTTCTACCTGATGTGCATGAAGTGCGAGAGGATATGAATGATTATATGGGCGAAGTATTAGCACTCGATGAAATGCTAAAGCGTTTATTAATAGAGTTGGATGCTATTGGGGAGAGAGAAAATACCCTGATTGTAGTGAGTGGCGACCATGGCATCCCTGGTTTTCCTAGAGCAAAATGTAATCTATATCCTTTGGGAACTAATGTTTCTCTTTTTGTGCAATGGCCTGAAGTAGTTTCTGGTGGTCGTGTTGTGGATGACTTTGTTAGTTTAATTGACTTAGCCCCTACATTTCTTGAAGTTGCTGGTGAACCTGTTTTGGAGTGTATGACCGGAAATAGCATATTACCATTGTTAAAAAACAAGAAAAATGGGATTATAGACACCAAACGTGATCATGTAATTACAGGAAGAGAGCGTCACGTACCAGATGCCCGGGAGGGATACCTACCTTATCCTCAAAGAGCGATTCAAACCAAAGACTTTTTATACATTAAAAATTTTGCACCCGATAGAGAACCAATGGGGTTTCCGTACACATCAGGAAAAGAACCAAGCATTGAAGAATTGACTGAAAACACTTTTATTGTTTATGGCGATTTTGATGCCAGCCCTACCAAAGCCTGGATGTTTAAACACCGTAACGAAAATCAGTGGGAGATGCATTGGCGCTTAGGTTTTGAAAAAAGACCTGAGGAGGAACTTTATGACCTTCGTAAAGATCCTGATTATTTGGAAAATGTTGCTGATGATCCTGAATATGCTCAAACAAAGAAAAAGTTAAGCAAACGTTTGATGACGACTTTGAAATCAACTAAAGACCCAAGGGTAACAGGAGATGGTAAAACATTCGATCGGGCACCTTTTATCTCACCCAGAAATTTTTAAATATTTGCTATGAGAAGGCATGTTTCACAAAGAACAAGACCTAATCAATTATTTAAAGATTTATAAAGCAGAAAAGCCTCACAATTATTAATAAAAATAAAAATCAGGAGATATGAAGAAAAAATGGTTTCAACTACTACTTAGCGTCGCAATAATTGCATTGTCAATGAGTTGCAATAGTGCAAAAATAGATTTGGAGATAACATCGCCAAATAATCTAAACCGTGTTGAAATAATGCTGGATGATGAGGGTGTAGTGTATTATACCTTATTAAAAGGGGATGAGCAGTTGGTGTCTCCTTCGAAACTTGGATTTGTTTTGAAAGAAGATGATTTCAACAGTAATTTCAAAGTGTTAAATACGAGCAAAACATCTTTCACAGAAACCTGGATTCCTGTTGTAGGTGAAGAAAAAGAAGTAGAGAACACTTATAATCAGTTAAAAATAGAACTACAAGAAAAGGACGGAAAGCAGCGTTTGATGAATCTTGTTTTTCGTTTGTACGATGATGGAGTTGGTTTCCGATATGAAGTACCGGAACAAGCCAATTTGAAAGCCTTTGAAATTATGTCGGAAGAAACACAGTTTCAACTGAATCCTGGTGCTGATATCTGGTGGACAAAGGCTGATTATGACCTGTATGAGCATTTGTATACCAAATCAAAAGTAAGTGAACTTAAAACCGCCAACACTCCAGTTTCCATCAAGACTGAACAGGGTACTTATTTAGCCATCCACGAAGCCAATTTGACTGATTATTCAGATATGACACTAAAACAGGATGCTTCGGGACTACATAGTGAATTGGTGCCATGGCCTGATGGTGTTAAGGTAAAAACGCAAGCGCCAATGGTAACACCATGGAGAACGATTCAAATTGCGGATAATGCAGGTGGATTAATCGAATCGAATTTAGTAGAGAATCTTAACGAACCATTGGCCATTGAAGACCCGTCATGGATACAGCCTATGAAATATACAGGTATTTGGTGGACGGTGCATTTGGGATTCGAGACATTTGAAGCCGGCCCTCACCATGCCGCAACTACAGAGAAGTCATTAGCTATGATTGATCATTGTGTTGAGTTAGGTATAAAAGGACTGTTAATTGAGGGATGGAATAAAGGATGGGAAGTACGTGGCAGACGTATGGATATTCCCGATCACATGGGGCCAACTGATGATTATGATATTGAAAAAGTAGCCGCTTATGCTAAAGAAAAAGGGATTGAACTGATCATGTATCATGAAACTTTCGGTAACATTCCTCATTTCCTTAATCAAATGGACGAGGCTTATGAGTTCATGAAAAAGCTTGGTATTCGTTACATCAAATTAGGAGCAGCAGGCAAAATGGATCCTCCGGGGATGCATCGTCATGGTCAGTATATGGTGGAGTATCATCGTAAAGTCTTGAAAAAAGGGGCCGAATACGGATTTATGTATGTTATTCATGAACCGATAAAACAAACAGGTGTATGCCGTACTTATCCTAATTTAATGACACAGGAAGGAGTTCATGGTATGGAATATGAGGCCTGGTCATCAGGTAATCCTCCAAATCATACTGTTACTATACCTTTTACTCGCGGGTTAGCAGGAGCAACAGATTTTAATCCGGGGATATTTGACATTAAATACGAAAGTCTTAAAACTAAAGGGTTTAATTGGCGTGTTAAGAAAATGTCACAATATCCTAAAAATCCAGGGCCATGTGTAAAAACAACATTGGCAAAACAACTTGCTCTAAAGGTAATTATCTACAGTCCATTAGAGATGTCACCGGATTTGCCTGAGAATTATTTGGGTCATCCTGCTTTTCAGTTTATTCGTGATGTAGGTATCGTTTGGGACGAAAGTAAAGTGCTGAACGGAGAAATTGGAGAATTCATTACCATGGCCCGTAAAAAGAAGAATTCGGAAGAATGGTATTTAGGTGCAGCTTCAAACGAAGAAGAAAGGGAATTGAGCGTAGCATTAGATTTTTTAGATGAAAACAGGACTTATGAAGCTGTTATTTATGCTGATGGAGCCGATGCACATTGGGATAAAAATCCAACTGCTTACCAAATAAATACCAAACAAGTTACTAGTAAAGATAACTTAAAAATACACTTAGCAGCGGGAGGTGGTCAGGCGATTAGTCTTAAACCAATTAATTAATATCGTAATGAAAAGTTTTGAGGATAATGCTAAATTGAAAATATGGGGTAAATTGATTACTTTATATATCTTGTCATCAATTAGCAGCTTGGCTTTTGCTCAGGTTACACATAAAGACTTGAGCCAAAAAGATATATTTAAAAATGAATTTCCCAAAACTATAGTATTTAGAGGTGAGTATGTAGGTTCAGTTCATACTAATTGTAATGTCTGGTCAAATGGCTTAATTCATTCCGACGGAGTCTTTAAAAAATATGTAAGCTGGGATGAACATGTTGCGGCTAATCCAGTAACAAGAGACTGGGTTTCTCAATATGCTAAGGACAATCCGGAAAAGCTAATGTTGATCCATTACAATTTCAGAGAGCATCGAAACGACCAACCCGGTGTCAGCGATCTTTTTAGTCCTGCTCATCGTGTGACATTTTCCGGCACCAATTTGTCAGCAGATATTGATGCATCAACCACTGCTGTTAGTGTAAATAAAGCTTCTTTGTTTAATCTAACTTATCCTGATGGTAGTTTTAGGTATCCTTGTGTGCTGATTGTGGCATTGGATGGAAACGGTAACCGTTTATGGGATCAGTCAGAAATTGTTCTTCTGAAAAGTGTTGACATTGATTCTAACGTGCTTACAGTAGAGCGTGAACATGCACTTACTACAGCAAAAGCCTATTTCGAAGGAACTTATATTGCCCCGATATCCACTCGTTTGGGTAATTCAGGTGTTTTTGATGTAAACCTTTCAGAAAGTTGCCCCGTGATCGATGGCAAAACAGCGGCGGATGTAATTTTGGATCAATTAAAGGCAATCCTAACGGATAATGATGCTTTAATACCGGATTTACAAGGAATTTCATACGATGTATTGAAGTGGAAACCGCGATTTGACTTTGTGGATACTAATAATGATGGTATTTCGGATGGAGGTATAATTAATGGAGAGGATAAGTGGCGAAATGGTGCTATTGATTTACTGGCAAGAATTCGGGAGGCTTTTAGCGAAGATAAATATGTATTGACGTGTGATGGTTGGGAGCATGGCGATCAACGTTCATTGAACCTACTAAATGGAATGGAGTCGGAAGGACTAATTTCAAATCAGGATGCCTACCGTGCATTTTCAACACCAATAAACACATTTACATTCTGGCAGGAACGCTGTACTTCAGATTATAAGCTGAATTATGTAGCGACTAAAGTAAAAAATTCTATTGACATTCCTAATGAGGATAATTACATACGATTTGCATCTGGTACCGCAACATGCCTTGGAGTAGCTTTTACGCGCTGGCATCAGGATTATGATCCGGTTAAAGATGAAATTATTGCCGGAACTGAAAATAAGACTCACTGGTTAGGACAACCAATGGGAGGAATGATTCGATTGGCTAAAAATGCTCCGGATGAACTGGATGGAGCAGGTGTTGATTTAACTTCAGCTTTTATGACCGGGCTTCAAGGAGTGAATTGTTCTGTTATTAAAGATGGCAATAGCATTGTGGTTACCGGAAATCAGGGAAGTGATCATTGTGAATTAAAAATTAATGATTTGCGATTGGGTCAGGCCAATAAAGATTTGACGATCTATTTCGAAATCGAAGAAGTTGGAAACGCTGCTGCTTATCCCATTCCCAGAATCGTGGAAGCGCATATGGATGGATTACCCAGCTATGAAGAGACATCAACGGAAAATGAGATGCACAATGGACTTTATGGCTTTTTTACTGTGGGACCTGCTACACAAATGTCTTTATATTACCGTAAAGCTGGGGGGCGCAATCTAGATTTAACCTTAGATATTGAAGGTGCTGGATCTGTTCGAATTAAAAATTTTACTGTACATGCCCACACACAGGCTATTGCTCGTGAATTTGAAAATGGAGCTGTCCTCGTAAATCCATCTTTAGATGAAATGTCTTTTAATTTGAGAGAATTATTTCCTGATTTTTTCTTCAAGAAAATAGATGGTGTTTCACATCCTGATTACAATGATGGAAGCTACTTGGGAGGAACAGTCGCAGTTCCTCCCAAGAATGCATTATTTATTCAAAAGTTTCAAAAGGAAAAAAGACATAGTTATTTGTTCGAAACAGAAGGTGATTGCGAAGGTTGGTCAGCATTAAATGCTAGTTTAAGTGTAAAAGATGGAAGTTTGAGTTTAACACCAGATTCAGCTGAAGCTAATGTTCTATTAAAACTTAAAAATTTATACTATATGGGGTAGTGACCACATAGCTGCGAAAAGCGCCAACTTTTTCTTTTTGACAAAAATCGCTTAAATTGTCTAATAAAAACTATGAAGCAATTATGGGATGCTGATGAGCTTGGAGAGCATTGGTCACTTACCTTTGAAGAGTTAGAACTTTTAAAGACAAAACCAGAAAAGAATTACTTAGGTTTCTGCATACAACTTAAATACTATCAGTTTTATGGCAGTTTCCCAAAGGAGAAACACGAGTTTGCAGATACTCCATTACAATACATTGTAGAACAATTAGAGATTGATTATAGTAGTTATTGGGAATATGAATGGCAAGGAAGGTCTGCCCAAAGGCATAGGCAAGAAATTTTGGAATATTTAGGTATTAGAAAATCGAGTACTGATGATAAAGCTAAACTTACTGTCTGGTTGTGTGAAACTGTATTTCCTAATGGTAATACAGTAAAAGAATCCTTAGAATATGTATATGAGTGGTTACACTCTAATAAGATAGACCGACCTACGGAAAAACAACTAGAACGAGAAATTGCTGCTGCATACAATGAATTTGAATCAAAACTATTTGAGGTGTTCTCAAAATATATCCCTTTATCATCAATAAATCTTATTGATGATTGCTTGGAAGATAATTCAGAGGTAGATATTAATTTTAGTTTATTAAAATCAGACCCTGGGCGAATCAGTCTTGACTCTGTATTAAAAGAGATTGCAAAATTGGATTTTATAAACTCTTTAGAACTTCTAGATTCGCAACTAAGCACGGTGAATTCAAAAATAATTGATCGCTTAAGACAAAGGATACTTTCAGAGACTGCATGGGAAGTGAGGAGGCATCCCGTTACGATTCGATATGCCTTAATGAGTGTTTTTTTCTATACCAGAAAAAGTGAGATAATAGATAGCCTGATAGAGCTATTTGTTCAAATCGTTCACCGACTTTCGGCCAAAGCGGAAAGAAGAGTTATAAAATCCTTAGTAAAAGATTTCAAGAAAATCCATGGAAAAGATGCTCTTCTCGTGAGAATTGCAGAGGCCGCCTTGGAGTACCCGGATGAAACAGTTAAGGATGTTGTTTATCCAATAGCCGGAGAACAGACACTGGCCAATATTATCAAAGAGCATAAAGCTTCAGGGAAAGGGTATAATAAAGAAGTTCACAATGTAATACGCTCTAGTTATGGGAGCCACTATCGAAGGATGGTCCCTAAAATATTGGACAATATGGAATTTCGTTCCAATAACCAAGCCCACCGACCAGTTCTTGATGCACTTGAGTGGATCCGCCTGCATAAAGATTCAAAGCAACAGTATTATCTGCTATCTGAAAGCATTCCCGTTGATGGTGTCATTCGGCCAAAGTGGTACGAAACTACAATAGAAGTTGATGATAAAGGGGTAGAAAGGGTAAACCGCATTAATTATGAAATATGTGTACTGCAGGCTCTGAGGGACAAACTTAGGTGTAAAGAAATTTGGGTAAGCGGTGCCGATAAGTACAGAAACCCGGACGAAGACCTGCCACAAGATTTTAACGTTAACCGAACATTCTATTAC
>JAGXIP010000045.1 GCA_024635585.1 Saccharicrinis sp.
CTCCGTATAACTAATGATCTGCTGCATGTTTTTAATGGTTTCAACCGGATATTGTCCTACAGAGGTTTCACCACTTAACATCAGCGTATCGGCACCGTCAAGCACAGCGTTGGCCACATCGTTTGCTTCGGCTCGGGTAGGTCTAAAATTGGTAATCATGCTTTCCATCATCTGGGTGGCAATAATCACAGGTTTTGACTGCTGGATGCATTTTTCTACAATAAGCTTCTGGAACAAAGGAACTTGGTCAAAGGGGACTTCCACACCCAAATCGCCACGAGCAACCATAATACCATTGCTTACTTCAATTATCCCATCAATTTCGAGCAGCGCTTCAGGTTTTTCAATTTTGGCAATAACACTCGCATGGCCGTTGTATTTGCTGATTAATTCTTTTAATTCAAGAATATCCGAAGCCTTTCGCACAAACGACAAGGCAATCCAATCCACTCCATGTTCCAGTGCAAACACTGCGTTCGAGATGTCCTCTGCAGTCATGCATGGCAGCGAAACCTTAGTGTTGGGCAGGTTTACCCCTTTGTTTGACGAAAGTGGGCCTCCATAAATGACTTCTGCCCGAACGGTATCTTTATTATTGGTTTCTGTTACTTCAAGCTTTATTTTACCATCGTCAATTAAAATCGCCTCCCCCACTTTAATATCTTTGGGGAACTCCCGATAGCTCATGTAAATATGGTCTTTAAGTCCAATACATTTTTTAGTAACAAAGGTTATTATATCGCCTTTTACCAGATTAATCTGATTGTTTTCAATTTCGCCTACCCTGAGTTTTGGCCCTTGCAGGTCGGCCAAGATGGCCACATTGGTTTCCAACTCTAAGTTCAATTCATTAATCAGATTGATTACTCTCAAATATTCTTCTTTCGAGGAATGCGAAAAATTAAGCCTGAGAACATCAACCCCTGCCTTGATCAATCTTGAAATAATATTTTTAGTGGAAGATGCCGGCCCTAAAGTTGAGATTATTTTAGTACGTGAATCAAGAGGTCTTACAGGATTTTTATTAATAGTCATAGTTATTCTTTTTCAGGTTGATATTCCCCGCGTTGTGCAGCAAGGTTACATTTGGCTCTGAGATGGAGCTCTTTCTGAGCCGCAGCAGTGTTGACTTCCTTGCCATGCCATATTTCCAATGCAGGCTGCTGGATAGCCCAACCGAAGGAGAACGACAATTCCCATGGTAATTTAGCCTTAAACCTAAGGTTCATAGCATTTAAACGGGCAGAGGCCAATTCTGGAGATTGCCCACCCGACAAAAATGCGATTACAGGAACAGCTGCCGGGACGCAACGTAAAAGACAATCAACCGTGGCATCAGCCACTTCTTCGATTGATTCTTGTTTAGGGCAGGATAATCCAGGAACAATCATGTTGGGTTTTAGAATGATACCCTCAAGCAAGTTACCTTGCAGATATAATTGATTAAAAACGGTGTACAATACCTCTTCGGTTTGTGGGATACCTAAAGCAGCAAATCGCTTATTACAGGTTGTAAAACTTTCATCCATGGCTAAATTTACCCGAGTATTTGCTGTTTTAATAAGTTCTTGCCTGTTCATTTATATATCGTTTAGTTCATCTACAAAATATCGTTTGTAGATTTATGGATTGCTCGAGGGTCAGTATCTCGGAGGTCAGGTGAATCGAAAGAGATAGGTAAGTTAAGAATTTTTTGTTTGGTATGTCCTTTTCTACTATCCCAAAATAAAAAACCAAAGTAAATACCGATTCTAAAGAAAATCTAAAGTTGCCATTGACGTTACTTAAACCAAAAGCCAACAGTTCAATTCTACGAAGTCGGACACAGGAAAAGCATAATTCTGTTTTCTTTAGATTCCCTTTAGAATTAAAACGTTAATTTGCATCATTACAAGATTAAACTCCAAGTCAGATGAAGCTTTTGATCATTGAAGATGAGATTGAATTGCTTATTGCCATCAGCAATTATCTTATCAAAGAAAATTACCTGTGCGAATTGGCCGACAATTTTGCTAGTGCCCGAGAAAAATTGTCGACGAATGCCTACGACCTAATATTGCTGGACATTGGTCTGCCCGACGGAAATGGTCTTGAATTGCTAACGACCATTAAAGAACATCAGGAAAAAGCAGGTGTCATCATAGTTTCGGCAAAGAATTCATCGGATGACAAAATTGGTGGACTGGATAGGGGTGCCGATGATTATATGACCAAACCCTTTGAATTGGCCGAATTAAATTCTAGGATTAAGGCGATTTTAAGAAGACGACGATTTGAAGGAAACAGTGTTATTAAGTTTCATGAAATGGCAATCCATACCGATAACAAGCTGGTTTCCATTCATCGCAAAAACATCAAGCTAACCAAAAAAGAGTACGATTTGCTACTTTTTTTGTTGATTAATAAAAACAGGATACTTACAAAAGAAACCATAGCTGAGCATCTGTGGCAGGACAATATTGATATGGCTGACAACTTCGATTTTATATACACCCATTTGAATAACCTGCGCAATAAAATTAAGAATGCAGAAGGAACGGATTATATTAAAACAGTTTACGGAATGGGTTACAGATTCACCGATAGTTGAAACTGGCATAGCCTGTCCCGTTTAGCGGGAGGAGTAATGATTAAAATTTGCATTGGTTATCAGTATTTTGCTAAATTAGAGTATATGAAACGAGCCATGAGAAAAATTTCTCACAAAGGGGAATGATTATTTTCTGGCGAGTTCCATATGGCAATTGAAAGAAAATATAAACATATGAAATTTCTCACCAAAATAAATCGCTCCTACTTTATCACATTAACCATAGTGCTTTTAATTAGCTCGGTGCTTGGATACCTGATTTTACACCAGGTTATCCTGAACGAAACAAAGGAAGCACTGCTTGGAAAAGTAAATCTACTTAAACAACAAATTTCGGAAGTAGGAGAAATCCCGAATTTATACCCCGAAATAGAGGTGAAAAAAATCCATCGCCTGGATAAGCTGGGAGCTACATTTAAAGAGATTTTCATTTATAACGCCGAGGAAGACGAAATGGAGCCCTATCTTGAATATTCGGCACAGGAAAAGATTGATGATTCATTTTATTCAATACAATTACGACAATCAACTTTTGAAAACGAAGATTTGGTGGTCATTCTTGCGCTTACAATGAGCCTGTTACTTTTATCTTCCTTTGTTATCCTCTTTGTTATAAGCTGGAGAATCAATAAGACAACATGGGCCGATTTTGAACAAAATTTAGCAGAGATAGAAAATTTTGATTTTAACAAAAAAACCACTTTGCATCTTATGAACTCTGATATTGAAGAGTTTGACCGTTTAAATAGGGTACTTACAAAGCTCACCCAAAAATTAAAATCGGACTATATATCGCTCAGAGAGTTTGCAGAAGATGCCTCGCACGAAATTCAAACACCACTTTCCATCGTCAGGTTTACTTTGGACGAAATACTTCAACTAAACCCTGGGGAAAAGATATTTGAAAAGGTTGTTGTCTCTATAAATGCTTTAAAACGGCTTTCTGCCCTCAATGAAAACCTTTTGTTGCTTACCAAAATTGAAAACAAACAATTCAAAGCAGATCACACAATCTCCTTTACCAATCTTACCAACCGAAAATTGGAAGAGTTCGATGCGGTACTACAAATGAAAAAACTGACTATTGAAACAGACTTTATAGAAGATTTTAGTGTATCAATGAATCAGCAACTTGCCGAAAGAATGTTTAATAATTTATTCTCCAATGCCACCCACCACAACATGGAAAATGGAACCATTAAAATACAAATTAAGAAAAACGAATTTGAAATTTGCAACAGCGGAAGTTCCAATACACTGAACAATGAAACTATTTTCAATCGTTTTGCAAGGGGGAACTCCAAATCTCACGGTCTGGGATTGGCCATTGTAAAAAACATTTGCAACACTCATTCCCTTGACATCCATTATACTAAAATCGATTTGCATTGCTTTACTATTCAAAGAAATAAATATAAGTAATGAAAAAATCTACTGTAGACAACACGTTGACTATCGCCTTTAGCTGCGTGAATTGGTTACGGAGCACAGATGCACCAACCCCTAACCATAGCTGTAATAGGCGGTTTAATTATTGCACTACCCTTATTACTTATTATTTTACCAAGCTTAATAAGGCTGATTATCTCCAATAATCGTTAAATATTTAAAAGCCCATACAACTTGAAGATTCCTTTAGAATCGAATAGTACTTTTACTGCATAACAAACTAAAATAATACTTCTATGAAAAATTTATCATTAGTTGGTATGGCTCTTTTTTTTCTGAGTTATACAGCTTGCGGACAAGCAAAAAAAAATGTTCCCGAAGAAGTAAAAACCGCGTTCACTGAAAGATTCGCCACAGCAAGCCATGTAAAATGGAGCAAAGAAAACGAAACGGAGTGGGAAGCAGAGTTTAAGATGGACAAAAAAGACTATTCTGCCAACTTTAGTAATGATGGTAAATGGATGGAAACCGAATACAAAATAAGTGCGGATGAATTGCCCGCTGCTGTAAAAGCCACCATCCAAAAGGAGTTTGACGGTTACAAAATCGATGCATCGGAATTATCGGAAACTGTGGATGGAAAGATGTATGAGATTGAGATGGAAAAGGGTGAAATCGAAGTAGAAGCCATCATCGACATGGAGGGTAATTTGATAAAAAAAGAGGCTATTCAAGAAGATGAAGAATCGGATGAGGATTAAATGTTTAATTTCATAACTTTGTTGAGCGTTTTCCGCTCGACCTAGGATGCAACTTCACCACAGAGACTATGCTTAAACACCTGTTATTCTTATTTTTATTCTTTTCGTTGTGGGTGGGAATTATTGATGGTCAAACCATACCGGCAGATAGCACACTGCGCCAAGCCGAAATCAAATTTCGTGTTAAATCTATACTTATACCTACTGCCCTTATTGGATATGGCCTCTTGGGTATGAAGAGTGATAGATTAAAGACGCTCAACGCAGAAATTAAAGAAGAAGTTAATGAGCACATCAAGAAAAAAGTTACCATAGATGATTTTTCGCAACATGCCCCTACCGTAGCGGTTTACAGTTTAAATATGTTAGGCGTAGAAGGTAAAAACAATTTTAAAAATAGAACCCTTATCCTTGCCACTTCCTTTCTAATAATGGGCACTTCGGTATATGCTATAAAAAACAACACCCATATAGAAAGACCCGATGGAAACGGAGATAACTCTTTTCCATCGGGTCATACTGCCACGGCTTTTATGGGTGCCGAATTTTTATATCAGGAATACAAAGATGTTTCTATTTGGTATGGAATAGCAGGTTATGCAGTTGCCACGGGAACGGGTGCCCTTAGGATATATAACGACCGACATTGGCTAACGGATGTGGCCGCAGGAGCAGGAATAGGCATAATAAGTACCAAAATTGCCTATTGGATAAATCCATTACTTCAACAAAAAGTGTTTAAGCAAAAAAAAGAGCGTGCTGTTGCCCTAACTTTCATGCCCTATTATAATGGAGAACAAACGGGTCTTGGATTTTTACTCCATTTAAACTGATACTTACTGAATTGTAATACTTTAGCTAAATTGTGCTTGCTCTTATTTGTGCTATTCTTTTAATTTTCACCAAAAAAAACACGCTTGTAAACAATCGTCGTACTGCAATCATTTTTCCACAATTATTTTTGTAGAGATGGTTTGTCCCAAATCGTTACACACCGAAATAAAATATAATCCGCCGGCTAATTCCGAAATATCAAGCTTCGTTTCTTCTATCCCGGGATTTGTATTCATCATTTTCAGGCCTTGTAAATTGTATATCGAAATACTTTTTATTTTCCTGTCGTTACTGATGGTTATAAAATTGGTACTGGGATTGGGATAGATATTTAAATTACTATCAAACACATCTACATTTGAGGTTGAAAGCGATACATCCCTGACAGCTCTAACAAAATTATTGACATAAAGGATATCACCCTGAGGCCCGAAATAACTTGGGTAAGTACCTGTCCCCTCTTCTTTTGGGTCGTTTCTTGATGCACCTGCACCGTGTGTATCGTAAAGTGTTGGAATATTATCAGGTGGAAATGACATTTGACCTTGTCCTTCCCCAAAACAGATATAAACAGCATCGGTATATGGCGAGGGACCATCCATTAAAGGTGAGCTGGTCCAGTAATAACCATAATTAGGATCTCCATCGGGATTATTAAATGAAGTACACGAAAATAAAGGATCTATTGCAGGGGAATTTGTAATTTGTGGACAACGATTGTAATCTACAATGCTATGTAATTCTTTTGCATTCGGTAATCGCCAATCCGAATGTCCGGCCAATGTCAGATTCTCGCAATATTGCAGCGCATTTTCCCAATTATGGGTATCTCCGTCATCTGCCTGTTGCCACATTAGTCCTGTAGCCAAATCCGTTATTGTTCCATCCTCGTTATCAACGAAATTATTGATGCCATAATCCGTATTACCTCTAACCATTCGAAAATACATGGTGTTTGGCTGACCGGTTAATTTTTTATATTTGGGATAACCTTTTAAGCGTCCATCTACAAAGTTGTAACCAAAAACTGCCGTATCCCCGCGCATTATTAAACCCGTATATTGTGTGCTCGACCAGGTTTGGGCGTCAATTTCGCGTTCGCCAATTGATGTGTTTCCAATGGGATGATTGAAATAATCGGTATCAATAAATAAATCTACTGCATTGTCACCAAAACATCTGCCTGTAAATTGAGACAATGAGTACAATTCTTTGATGGTAGGTACTCGCCAGTCACTAAAATCACCCAGAGTTGAATTTTCCGCTTTTACAAATGCATTAGCATAGGATATCTTTTCTCCCATGTCCTGTTCCCACATAAGTCCGGTTATATTATCTGTAATAGTACCATCCCCATTGTTGGTATATGAAGGTTGATTGCCATTATAATGCGCATCTTGTCCGTAAAAGCTCTCTCCAATTGACGGGGCTGCAATGATGGCGTTATTATTGTAAAAATCATTGACATTGGTATCCACAATGGCATAACTACCTGTTGGCTTTGTGCCGCCATCTGGGTTTTCCTCTTCAAACGAAATACCATTAATGGCAAACATTTCCTGCTCTAATTCCATTTTGGCATCGAGCTGCTCCTGACTCAGGTCGTTTAATAATAGGTTTTTCGCTTCAAATGGATCCGCACTCAAATCGAAAAATTCTTTATTTCCTTTTGCATCATATATAATTTTGTATTGCTGGTTCCGTATGGTATAAACATCTGTTGGAACAGTCTGGTTGGCTCCCAGTTCCATGTAATTGTAGCTGCGTTTTGGTCCAACAGTACCACTAAATAAATGTTTAAAACTATAGCTGTCGTTTATTCGGTTGCTCGGAAATGCATCAGGTTGTGCAATTTGGACAATGGTAGCATAAAAGTCGCTTACGTTAATCATCGCATCTTCGGATTGATTAATACGGCTTACCCCTTTACCCGACACTATTAATGGCACATGAATGCCGCCCTGATACACGGTGTTTTTACCTAAGGGTTTCGGAAAACCTTGCAATATATTGCCAGGTGTACCATTGTCGCCCACGAACATTATAATGGTATTGTCCAACACGTCCTGGGGAATGGAAGTCAGCAAACGTCCAATTTCGTAATCCATAGCCTCTATCATGGCTATAAATTTCTGTTGGTTCGTGTCCACATTTTCCGAAGAATACATTTCACTTGGTGGAACATGGAATGGCGTGTGCGGCGCTATGTTTGCCAACCACATAAACCAGGGCGTGGTTTGTTGATTGATCCATTGGGATGCGTAATCCGTAAAATAGCTTGTTGCATATTCGGTGCAGGTCGAACTTTCGTGGCTTTCTATTTTTGTCCAATTGTAATAATCCTCAACACCGGCACCGTTAATACCCATAAAGTCATCAGCACCATGCGAGTAGGGATGGTCTATGTCGGTAGGGTGCGCATTGTGCCATTTCCCAACCACACAGCTTGCATAGCCATTATCTGTAAGCTCATCCAATTCTTTAAAAATTGATTTTTGATCGGTGCCTAGAATTCCGGGTACGGTATTTATTCCGCTGGTTGCCCCGTACTTACCAGTTAGCATTGATGCCCGCGTGGGGGCACAAGCCGGAGCTGCCCATGCGTTGGTAAAGGTTAAGCCTGTTTCTCGAAGTTTGTTGATATTTGGCGTGTTGGGCAAAACGGTGCCTACATTATAGCCGCTCAGTGCATCCACACCCAAATCGTCGGCAATTATTAAAAGTATATTTGGTCTTTCATCGGCTTTGGACACAATGGACACAAACAGAGAAAACAAAATGAATATTGATAATTTATACATCGTCAAAAAGATTTAATTTCTATCATCCTGGCTCTTTCTATCTATTATCCAGAGATCAAATAAATAAAAAAGAAAAATATAAATGAAAAAGAATCAACGAATAGCGGAATTGTCTCTACGAATGGGATGGGTGATACTGTTTGCTATGCGTATTGTTTACATATACTTTTTTAGCCTAAACAAATTTCTCCCCACCCCATAAATAATAAATACCCAAGAAAAATTAAAAACCAGCCGTAGAACCTATCTATTTAAAATGTTGCTATTTTAGCAGATAAAACAACCCCATACATAATTAAAATAAGGGCAAGGGGGGGGTGAGGGTGTTGAGATGTTGGGGCGCATTTTGGCGTGCTAAGCTGAACGTTTTTTAGTAATGAGAAAGTTTTTAAATTCGGGTTTCTAGTAATTTAATATATAATGTAATGACAATGGACTTAGACCAAATAAGAAAAAATTATGCATACTTTGATGACTTTAAAATTGAAAATCTAGCTAGAAACGAAGCTGGAGGCTTAGAACCAGAAGTTATTGCAATATTGATTGAGGAAATTAACAAGCGTGGACTTGACTTGGATTTAATTAAAGGAATCGAAGCCCAAAGGAAAGAAATAACAGAAAGTGAGCTTATCGAACTAAAAGAAAAAATAACAAGTCTAAAATGTCCAGAATGTGGTCAAAATACTTCTCCATTGATTGGAACGTTAATTAGGACTGTGAGAAGTTTTATTGTATTTACTTCATATAAAAAGACTCCATTAATTTCATGTGAAGCATGTGCGTACAAGAAAAGGAAAAACGCAATGATTTCAACAGCAATTCTAGGTTGGTGGGGAATTCCTTGGGGAATATTTAGAACTCCCATGGCATTAATTTCTACACTCTCTGATAATAAGAAAAAAGATGAGATAAGTGATGGAATAATAACTGTGTTTGCAATTGAAAATATAGGGGAAATCAGAACCAATTGGGATAAGGAAGATGAACTGGTCGATTTTATTGAACACGTTAATAGCCTAAATTAAAAAAACGACGCCCCAATCGAGTAGACGGCTGACGGTCAAATGACCGCCAGTGCGCCTCTCACAGCACCGTACGTACGGGTCTCGTATACGGCGGTTCCCTATACCATGGGGAATAATGAATTTGAATTAGCCAGTTTTAGAGCCATTTGATTGTA
>JAGXIP010000046.1 GCA_024635585.1 Saccharicrinis sp.
ACTTTGCTGGCACGGGCTACAGCTCCTGTTTCCAGATAATAAGTCCCTAGTCTGTCGCCACCGTAAACGATGTTGCTGGTGTTTACGGAGTGTTTTTTTAGTTCCATCTCACATGCCTTGGCGATATCGTTTTTTGGTAAGCGAGTTACAAATGATACATCAATACCATAGTTGGTCAATGAAACGGCTACGTTTGCTTCGCCCCCTCCGTACGAAGCTTTATATTCAGTTGCCTGCGAAAAACGCTGGTATTGAGGTGTTACAAAACGGAGCATGATCTCCCCAAAGGTGACTACTTTTTTTGCCATGATTAGTGTTGTTATAAATGTATTATTATATAAGTTTTGTTATAAATTAAAGTAAGTTTTTGCGTTTTTATAGGATACGCCTTCAATAAGGTTTTTTAATATTTCCTTATCATTGGGAATCAATCCGCGTTCTACTTCTTTGCCCACATAATTGCATACAATGCGACGGAAATACTCGTGTCGTGGATAGGATAAAAAACTGCGCGAATCAGTAACCATACCCACAAAGCGACTTAACAGACTAAGCGAAGAGTAATCTTCGAGATGACGTTCCATACCCGATTTTTGATCAAGGAACCACCATGCTGCGCCATAAGTTACTTTGGAAGCCGAGGTGCCATCCACAAAGTTTCCACACATGGTTAATAGCATTTGGTTGTCAGCAGGATTTAAATTGTATAAAATGGTTTGTGCCAGTTGGTTTGTGCTGTCCAGGAGATTTAAAAACTGTGACATTTTTTTAGCTGGTTGTGCATCATTGATGGAATCGAAACCGGTATCGGCGCCCAGAATATTGAACATGCGGGTGTTGTTGTTGCGTAATGCCCCCACATGAAACTGCTGAGTCCATCCACGATTGTGGTTCATATGCGCCAATGCGGCCATCACTGCCGTGTTATATTTTTCTTTTTCTTCGGATGAGATGGTTTTACCTTCCATCAGCTTAGTAAATATGGCCGAAACTTCTGCATCGGTATAAGGCGCATAAAAAAAGCGGTCGGGGCCACTATCCGAGATACGTGCACCCATGCTATGGAAAAATTTGTGCCTGCTATCCAATGCACTAATTAATTGCGCATAAGAACTGATGGAAATGTTGGCTACTTTGCCTAACTTTTCTATATAGCTTATAAAGGACTTGGAATCATCAGTTTTTAAAACAGCATCGGCTCTAAACGAAGGGAGTACTTTAACTTCAAATCCGTCATCAATCAATTTTTGATGATATTCCAATGAATCGGCGGGGTCATCGGTTGTTCCAATCATCTCCACGTTCATCCGTTTGATGAAATTTTTGGTACTAAACTCCGGCGATTTTAGCATTTCTGCTGTATCGTTATATATTTTTTTGGCTGTAGCAGGCGATAATAAATCGTTAATATTAAAACAACGAGCCAATTCCAGGTGGGTCCAATGATAAAGTGGATTGGCAACTGTATAGGGAACTGTTTCGGCCCACTTCATAAACTTTTCTTTATCTGTAGATTCGCCCGTAATAAACTTTTCGTTGATGCCATTTATACGCATGGCACGCCATTTATAATGATCGCCGCCCAGCCACATATCGCCAAGGTTGTCGTATTTATAATCCTCGGCAATGGCTTTAGGATCTAAATGACAATGGAAATCAATAATAGGTTGATGAGCTGAAAAGGTGTGATACAGCTCACTTGCTGTATCGTTTTCTAATGCAAAATCGTTATGAATAAAATGCTTTTTTATCATTGTTTATGTGTTATTGTTGTCATTTCCGTTAACGAACACGAAAGTACGTACTTTTTTTTGAATTACAAATTTTTTAACTTTTTATTGTGTTGATGGGTGGGATATAGTACGAAAACTAACTATTATATCCTAATTGCTTCATATTAAATATATAATACATTGTAAAATTATAAATAGAGCTGCATCTTAAAACCTCTTACATCTATAATTTTTACCGTTGATACCTAAATACGAGAATAAATGATTTCATTAAGTATTATGACTCTTCACATATTAAAAAGTAGATTAGAAATAAAATAAAATGACTAAAATGTTGTATTTTGTGCAAACGTTTGTATTTTTGTATTCAGATTAAAAAAATGAAGCGGATTACAATAAACGATATAGCCAATAATTTAGGTATTACGGCATCTACAGTTTCGCGTGCCTTGGCTGGGAATACTCGTGTAAGTATAAAAACTCGTGGTTTGGTGCTGGCAAAGGCAAAAGAAATGGGCTATCAGCAAAATGTACTTGCCTCGTCGTTGCGCAAAGGCACAAGTGGCACTATTGGTATGATTGTACCTCGTATCAACCGTCATTTTTTTAGCAATGTGATTAGTGGGGTAGAGGAAATTTTGAATCCAACAGGTTACACCTTGCTCATCGCCCAGAGTGGTGAGAGTTTTACCAAAGAACAGAAGGCTGTAGATATGCTTTTGGCCAATCACGTGGGAGGTATTATTATTTCACTTTCAGTTCAGACGCAAAGCTATGAGCATATTCAGAGAGCCATTGATCGTGGTATTCCGTTGGTGCAATTCGATCGTATTAATCCTGATATTGATAGTGCCAAGGTGATAAACGATAATTTTACCGGAGCATACTTGGCCACCAAACATTTAATAAAAAGCGGATACAAAGAGATTGGTCATTTTACCGGAACTTTAAGCCTAAATGCCTACGCCGAGCGTTACCGGGGTTATGCCAAAGCAATGAGCGAATCAGGATTGAAAATAAATGAGCGTTTTGTATATGCGGACGCCATTACCCGCGAAGCTGGTTACAATGCAATTGTTAATGTGCTAAAAGAAGACAATAAGCCCGATGCGATTTTTTGTGCAGGAGATTACGCAGCACTTGGGGTTTTAGATGGATTGAAGGAAATGGCGATAAAGATACCCGATGAATTTGGCGTTGTAGGCTTTGCCAACGAACCTTTTTCTGAACTCATACATCCAACGCTTACCACTGTAGAACAAAATGCCTTTGAAATGGGCATGCGTGTGGCCAAAGCTATGATAAAAAACCTTGAAGGAAAACCGGGTCGAGAGCAAGAAACCATATCTACCCGGCTGATTGTAAGGGATTCGTCGTGGAGGGGGGATAGCGTAAAGTGAAAAAGCGTAAAGCGTAAAGAGAAAGAAGAAAAAGAGGAAATTGAACGAAGCGAATTGGAGCTAAGCGGAAATCGGCATAGCCAAATCCCGATGCTTAAAATTTATTTTCTCCGGGAGCGTAAACAGAAAAGGGGTAATAAGATAGAAATACAATAGAAATAAAAAATAAACATTAACATATAAAAAATCAAGCTATGAATTTTGAAGTAAGATACGCGGTGCATCCCGAGGATATGAAGAGTTATGATACTACTCGTCTCCGTAAAGAATTTTTGATTGAAAAAGTAATGGTTCCCGGAGAGTTGAGCCTTGTTTATTCTTTTTACGATCGTTATATCGTAGGTGGTGCCGTGCCAACAAATAAAGCTATTAAGCTAGATGCACATGATGAGTTAAAGGCCAATTATTTTTTAGAGCGTCGTGAGATGGGAATCATCAACGTGGGTGGCGAAGGAAAAGTGAAAGCCGATGGAAAAGAGTATGTTCTCAAGTTTAAAGAGGCTTTGTACCTTGGCAGAGGTATTAAAGAGGTGTCGTTTGAATCTTTGGATTCCACAAAGCCTGCACGTTTTTATATCAACTCTTCGCCCGCACATAAAGAATTGCCTTCGCGTCATGTTACCTTAGCTGATGCTAATGTGTTGCAGTTGGGAAGTCTGGAGACCTCTAACGAGCGCCAGATTAACCAGTTATTGGTAAAAGAAGTGGTAGAAACATGTCAGCTTCAAATGGGTATGACGGAGTTAAAGCCGGGAAGTGTATGGAACACCATGCCCGTGCACACGCACAATCGCCGCATGGAAGCCTACTTTTATTTCCAAGTGCCCGATAAGCAAGCTATTTGCCACTTTATGGGACAGACTGACGAAACGCGCCATATCTGGATGCAAAACGAGCAGGCAGTACTTTCGCCATCATGGAGCATTCACAGTGCCGCCGGAACATCTAACTATATTTTTATTTGGGGTATGGCAGGCGAAAACCTGGATTATACCGACATGGATGTACGTCAGCCCAATGAACTGAAATAGATTACTGCGTAATCTTAGTTTTTATCCACGAATTTCATAAGTTACGCGAAAAAAATTAGTGTAATAAATGTAATTCGTGGACAATAAATAAACAGCGAAGCTGTTAACTACTATCTCAATTATCATCTTAAATATTAAAAAAATGATTAACGAATTGTTCAGCTTAAAAGGAAAAGTGGCACTGGTAACCGGTGGAACACACGGTATTGGAATGGCATGTGGTAAGGTATTGGCCAAGGCTGGTGCAAAATTATGTGTTAACGATATCAACGATGAAAAGCTTAAGGAGTGTAAGACAGAATATGCCAAAGACGGTATTGATGTTTATACGGTAAATTTTAATGTCACCAGCGAAGAAGATGTGGATAAGGGCGTGAGCCAGATTGAGAAAGAAGTGGGGCCCATTGATATTTTGGTAAATAACGCCGGTATCATCATTCGTGTTCCTATTTTGGAAATGGGTATCAAAGAGTTTGAGCAAGTGCTTAATGTGGACTTGGTGGCTCCTTTGATTGTTGCCAAACGCGTAGCGCCTGGTATGATTGAGCGTCGTCAAGGGAAAATAATAAACATGTGTTCCATGATGAGTGTTTACGGGCGCCAGAACGTGTCGGCTTATGCTGCAGCCAAAGGTGGTTTAAAGTTGCTTACCGAAAACATGACCTGCGAATGGGCAAAATATAACCTTCAGATTAATGGCATAGGACCCGGATATATCGCTACATCACAAACAGCGCCAATACGTGAGAATGGACATCCGTTTAATGATTTGGTGATGATGCGTACGCCTGCCGGACGTTGGGGTGAGCCCGAAGATGTGGGTAATGCTTGTTTGTTCCTAGCTTCTCCTGCTGCCAACTTTGTAAACGGACATATACTATACGTGGATGGTGGTATTTTGGCCAACTTTGGCTATGTTAAAGGTGAAAATGACATTTAATACAACACTCAAAACTCTTATGAATATGCGTTTATTTTTGAAAATATCTTCGACAGTGGCAATTGTCGCCCTCTTGGGGGCTTGCCAACAGGGTGAAAAAGCAATTACAGTTAAAGTGGACAATCCCTTGGACATCGATCGCGGTAACGAAACGGTAGAAGTTCAATTAGGTTCCCTGAGTTCTTCTTTATCGGATATTATAGTTAAGGATGAGACTACAGGAAACGAGGTTCGGAGCCAACTGTTAGATATGGATGGCGATAGTATTTTTGAAGCTGTAATTTTTCAGACAGCTCTAAAAGCAAACGAAAGTAAAAGTTTTGTGGTGCAAAAGGGTAAAACAAAGATGCAACCAACTGAGGTAAAGACTTTTGCTCGCTTTGTTCCTGAACGTACTGACGATTTTACCTGGGAAAACGACCGTGTGGCTTTTCGTGTGTATGGTCCGGTAGCTCAGCAAATGGTTGAGGAAGGAATCAAAGGAGGTACTCTTTCCGGTGGTGTGGACTGCTGGCTGAAAAAGGTGGATTACTCCATTATCGACAAATGGTACAAAGGCAATACCGAAAGCGGTGGCTATTATCACATCGACCATGGTGAAGGTCTTGATAACTATCATGTGGGACCAAGCACAGGGTGTGGCGGTACAGGTGTTATGAACGATGGAGAATTGTACTTGCACGTTAACTATACCGATTATCATGTTTTAAGTAACGGCCCCATAAAATCGGAGTTCGAGTTGGAATATGAGCCTTACCAAGCCGGCGACATGACCATTCAGGAAATGAAAACGGTTTCTATTGATTTGGGAAGCAACTTTACCAAGTTTGTAATTGATGTTGATGGAACCGATACTTTGACAACGGGGATAACCTTACATGATAATTTAGGCGAAGTATCTGTTGATGAAAACGCAGTTTGGGCCAGTTATTGGGCACCTCATTTTGGTGAAGAACTGGGTACTTCAATTGTAGTTGCTCCCAAATACTTTGCAGGTTATAGCAAGGTGGTTTCCGATGAAGATGATAAAAGCCATTTGTTGGTTCATCTTAAAGTAATTGACGGAAAGGTAGAATATTACGCCGGTTTTGCATGGAGTGGAAGCAAGCAATTTAAAGACAAACAGGATTGGGAAAATAACCTGACCTCTTTTGCCCGGAAAATCAATAATCCTTTGATTGTTGAGGTTAAAGGCTCGGTTAAATAGAGTTTTATTTGTTTTGTGAACCAAGTAAAACTTTTGGTTTTAGTGTATTAAAAAGTAAGCTTCGTGGTGTTTGGCTGCGGAGCTTTTTTATTTTTAACCTTTGTTAATGAAACAATTAGCGGATTATTGTGTAATTTTGAGTCGTGATATAGATGCATTATTTTGCGATTTTGCAAGGTAATTAAATGTTGAAATGAAGATAACGATTATTGCTTTTTTGTTTATTGTGGCCTTTGTGGGCATTGTTGATTTGTTAGGTTTTTGGGTGTGGAGAAGAGAGTATGCCAACAAACAAAGCAAAATTGCCAAGTGGTTCGCGATTATCTTTTTAGGGCTTGCTCCCGCACTGGAGATTCTTCTTTACCTTTTTTTTACGACGCAAATACGAACGGCATCCTCGCCCGAATTCTATGTTTGGTTTATGAGAGCAAACATTGTGTTTGCACTTATTTACGCGCCCAAAGTGTTTTTCTTGCTCTATTATTTTATTTTTTTGCTTATAGGCAGACTGGCAGTGACCTTTAAAAATAAAAAATACTCCAAAGAACAAACTACCATTCGATATCCTAAAGTAAGCAGAAAAAAGTTCTTGAGTCAAGTAGGAATTATTGTTGCCACAGCACCTTTTATTTCGCTCATTTTTGGTATGCTCAAGGGACGATTCAATTTTTTTACTAAGCATCAAAAACTAACTTACCCTAACCTACCTTCAGCTTTTGAAGGGTTTAAAATCATCCATATATCCGATATTCATTTAGGTTCGTTTGCCAGTAACTTCCATAAGTTAGAGGGTATTGTGGACATCATTAATAGCGAACATGCTGATGTTATATTTTTCACCGGTGATTTGGTCAATAACTTTTATGAGGAAACCTTGGGCTGGGATAAAGTATTCAAAAGTTTAAAGTCGAAATATGGTAAATTTTCAATTCTGGGAAATCACGATTACGGTGATTATACAGGTTGGAAAACCCCACAGTTAAAATATGACAACTTTAGAGGGATTGTGGATGCCCATAAAAAATTCGGTTTCAGGCTGTTGCGAGATCAGTCGGTTGCCATTGGAATAGATGGTCAGGAAATAGCTCTTACCGGTGTCGAAAATTGGGGACAGCCGCCCTTTCCTCAATATGGCGATCTGAAAAAGGCCATGGTTGGAACGGAAAATCATCCATTTAAAATATTGCTTTCGCACGACCCTGACCATTGGGATGCCGAAGTGACTGATAAAACATCATACGACCTTACATTGGCCGGTCATACGCATGGAATGCAAATGGGTATCGACTGGAAAGGATTTAAATGGAGTCCTGCAAAATATAAGTTCAAGCGCTGGGACGGGCTGTATCAGCATAAAAACCAATACTTGTATGTAAACCGAGGTTTGGGCTTTTTAGGTATGCCGGCCCGCATTGGCATGCCCCCCGAAATTACCGTGTTGCAATTGGCTAAAGGTACGTTAGGTGCCAGTTAAAAAGTATTAAGTTTCAAGTTAAAAGTTTCAAGTTTCAGTGAAAAGTGCCAGGGTCTCAAGCAAAAAAATAGACCTCACTATTATACATTGAGACAATTAGCACTACTTGAATAAAATCACCTTGCTTTTTGCTTTCGGAGTAGTTCTTCATCTTGTGAAAGAATGTTTTTGCGCACAGAATCAGTGCTCTCTTTCCCCATTTGGGGAAAGTACCACTACATCGTAGTGGGGATAGGGGCTTTCCAACTATTCTGCCATACAACAATTGTGTACATACCACGATACGGGGTGCTCCTCGCCTTGAATGAGTTGCTCAATAATTTTACTATCATCCCAGCGGTTGCTGTAACTGCATGTTTGATCCAAAGCCCTGGATAATACGAGCCACTCCTTAATGATTTTGTTTGTTAACCTACCTTCAAAACTTTTGAGCAGGCTAAGACATTTTTCTCCAATAAAATGGATGCTTTGCTCATCGTCGGAAATACACTCCAGCATGGTATAAATATGATCCCCGACTTGAACGAATTGAGAGTCGTCCAACGAAATTTTTAGTGCTAAATCTACTTTTGACATAAGGCTGTTCCTCCGGATAATTGATTAAACAAATACCTTAATAAGATAATTCATTTATTGCACAATTAAAAGTGTACCAAGGTGTAAGAGCGCTATTTAAAATGCATATAAATAAAGCTGGTCGGGATAGTTCTCCATCTTGTGAGAGATTGTTCTTGCACACAGAATCAGTTCCCTCTTTCCCCATTTCGGGGAAAGTACTGCTGTGAAGCAGCGGGGATATGGGCTTACCTCAACTCATAAATACTACCTTGGTATCCATCAATTTTAAAACCTACCCCATTGGTGATAGCTACATCCTGCGGAAAACTGACTTTGTTTTTACCACCAAGAATATCAGTGCCTTTAAAGTATTTTTTACTTTCGACGGCCATGGTAAAAAAAGCATGAGCAGGTATTTTTATTCTTCCAGTTATTTTTTCGTCCGAAAAGTTCACAATCACCAATAATATTTGGTTTTTAAAATATCGTAAAAAGGCAAACAGCTTAGAACTGTCGAAATTGTTATTATTCTCGTTACACCACATCAAATCGTAGAAATTACCCAGTTGTATAACTTCATTATTATTTAGGAGGTGTAAAAATTTTTGATACCATTTCCGCAGTTCATACGTTTTCGTGCTTAGTAGAGCTCCATCATATAAACCATCGTTAGTCCAATCCTGAAAAAGCTTGACTCCCCAGTAATCAAAAATACTTGTTCTACCGTCCTGACCACTAAAACCCTCTCGGTCCATGCCGGATTCGCCTAGTTCCTGTCCAAAATAAAGCATGATTGGATTTGAGTATATAGCACCCGAAATAACCATGGCCGGAATGGCCTTTTGTGCATCTCCGGCAAAAAATGGGGACGCTATCCGCTGTTCATCATGGTTTTCTAAAAAGAAGAGCATGTGCTGGTGTATGCCGTTTATCGTATCCCATGCGCGCGATATGGCGCTGGGCTGCTCGTGCCCCTGAACAATGGCTTTAAGCGTGTCGTACATACCTACTTTATCGTACAAATAATCAAAGCCTCCAAAAGTAATATACTGGCGGTAAACATCGGGATTGTAAATTTGTGCTATAAAAATAACATGTGGATGTTGTTCTTTAACCTTGGGTATTAGCCAGTTCCAAAACTCAACAGGTACCATCTCAGCCATATCGCATCTAAAACCATCCACCTTTTTTGCCGACCAATACAGCAAGATATCCAGCATTTTTTCCCATGTATTTGGTATTGGGTCAAAGTGGTGAGCACGATGGTTAAAAATATCAATGCCATAATTTAACTTAACTGTTTCGTACCAATCGTTGATTCCGGGTTTGGCCGTGAGACAATCGTTACCCGTAACTTTGGCAGGGTTTTCAAGCAAGTGTTCACTGCCTTGGGGCGTTACGGGGCCATCAAAAACCTCTCTGGGCAGATAATAAAAGTTGTTGTCTCTCACAAAATTAAAATCGGTATGGTCATCCTCTCCCAAATCTTTTACACCATCCGGTTTAGCGTCCGATACATAATTACGGGCCACGTGGTTAGGCACAAAGTCGATAATAACCTTTAAATTTTCCTGGTGACTGCGTTCTACCAAATCGTCGAATTCTTTGATGCGATTATTCACATCCACGGCTAAATCCGGATTCACATCGTAATAATCTTTAATGGCATAGGGCGATCCAGCATTCCCTTTAATCACCTCCGGATAGTCTTTGCTGATGTCGTATTCACTGTAATCGGTGGTTATGGCATGTTCAATGATGCCAGTATACCAAATATGAGTAGCTCCTAGTTTTTTGATTTCCGACAAAGCCTTGGCATTAATATCGTTCATTTTGCCACAGCCATTTTCGAGTAATGTTCCGTTTATTTTATTTGTGCGGTTTGTGTTACCAAATAATCGTGTAAATACTTGATATATAATTGTTTTTTCCATTGTTTTTAAACTTGAAATTGAAATTGCCAATTCTCCATGAGCAATAGCTTTTAAAACCTTTTCATAATAAGGGTTGAAATAAAAACTTAAAAGTACTTTTTTTCGAGGATTATTCCTTTTAATTTTTGATAAGACCTGCTATTGCCTTTGTTTAGTTTCCATTATTTTTCCGTTATTTACAAGTTGGTAACAAATTTCGGACATTCAAGTTAAAAAAAAATCCCTCGTGACGTCATCGCAAAACATTATAATTTCAACTGGTACAAGGCTATTGTTTACATTTGTTTTACTATCGGTTGCCTATGTTTTGCCTGCGCAGTACTATAGTTCTGGTGCCGATCCATCCGGTATAAAGTGGAACAAGATAGAAACCGAAAATTTTACACTGGTTTTCCCGGATACATTTGCGCAAAAAGGACAGTATCTGGCCAAAGTTTTTGAGGAAATATACAAATCAGGCGGTGCATCCTTAAAGCATCAACCTCGAAAAATAAGTGTACTGATACATAGCGAAACTGCCTATTCCAATGGTTTTGTAAGCTGGGCTCCAAGGCGGATTGAGTTGTATAACAATCCCAACCAGAATATATATGCACAAGATTGGTTGCAACAATTGGCTTTGCACGAGTATAGGCATGTTGTTCAGTTGGATAAGCTCAATACGGGTTTTACTAAAATACTCACTTTTATATTGGGCGAGCAGGCAGTGGGAGCAGTGCTGGGGTTATATGTTCCCCTATGGTTTTTAGAAGGTGATGCGGTGGTGGCCGAAACGGCATTAACAGAAACGGGTCGTGGACGCATGCCAGGTTTCGAACAAGAAATGCGAGCCCAAATAATGGATAAAAGCATTTATTCATACGAAAAAGCCATGTTTGGTTCGTATAAAAATTATGTGCCAGATCATTATCAAATGGGTTATCTTTTTGTGGCTGGAGCGCGTGCTAATCACGGAGCGGTAATATGGGAAAAAGCCATTGAAAATATAGGTCGAAATCCTTTATCGTTAACACCTTTTAATCAAGGCCAAAAAAAAGTGAGCGGTAGCAACAAAACCCGCTTGTACAAATCTGTTTTTGCGGACTTACAAGAAAATTGGGAACGACAGGATAGTGCTACCGAAAAAAGTGAATTTACAGAAATCACCAAGCTGGACAAAGCCTATTCGAACTACCTTTATCCTGTGGCTGCAGGCGTTAAGGAATATGTTGCCGAACTTTCCGGCCCAGGTGAAATAAGTCGTTTTGTGTTTGTAAACAACAATGGTGTTCATCGTACGCTCTTTGTTCCCGGAAGTCGAAATAAGGAGCCGTTCTCCTTTGCCAAGCAAACGATATGCTGGGCCGAGCTTGAGCCGGATCCAAGATGGGAAAACAGGATGTATTCCGTAATCAAAACTTACCATCTCCCCACAAAAACACTAAATAAAATAACCCGTAAATCCCGCTATTTTTCACCAGCCTTAAGTCCTGATGGTAAGCGAATAGCTGCCATAAGTGTGGATAACCAGAACAATTATCGCTTGGTTGTTTTGGATAGCAATACGGGCAAAGTGCTTGATGAATATGAGCACGGCAATAATAATTACCTGTTTACTCCGGCTTGGAACCACGACGGAACAAAGTTGGTGTGCGTTTCTTTATCGCCTGCTGGCAAAGAAATTGTTGTTTTGCACGTGGGTGTTGAAAATACAAAGGCTAGATGGCAACAAATTACAGACCCTACCTTTATGCATATCGCCCTACCCAAATGTGGCAAGGACGATGAGATTATTTTCACAGCTGGATTTAGTGGAACGGATGAGATTTATTCGGTGAAAAATGGAGAAGTTAAGCAGCTCACACAATCTACGTTTGGTGCTAAAGGAGCAATAATTGATGATGGCCAGCTGGTTTACAGCAATTATACCTCCGATGGCTATCAGTTAGTACAGACTGCAGCGGATAATTGGCTCAATAAACCGTTAGTTGAAGTTGACGATCATTCCATAAAATTGCACGAGAAAATTGCTGCGCAAGAGACGCAAAAACCTGATTTTTCATCACTGGATACCGTGGCTGATTATGAGGTAAGCAAATATTCCAAATGGAATTTGATAAACGTGCACAGCTGGGCACCTGCGTTTGTAAATATCGACGACCAGGAATTTGTTCCCGGGGTAAGCCTTATGTCGCAAAACTTGCTTGGTACAGCAAGTGCTTCATTGGGCTATAATGCCGATTCACAAAAAAGTCGCGAGAAATATTATTTCAATTTCAAATATCAGGCTTGGTATCCTGTTTTCCAGCTCGAAGTAAAACATGGCGATGATAGGATTAAAT
>JAGXIP010000047.1 GCA_024635585.1 Saccharicrinis sp.
GAGCACTATATCGGCCATAAACTGCATCTCTACTTTAATGATTCCCTCGCCCTGACATTCCTCACAGCGACCGCCATCAATATTAAACGAAAAATGCGAGGCCTTATAGTTATTAATCTTGGATGCCTTTTGATCGGCCATCAGCTTTCGAATCTCGTCGTAGGCCTTTAAATAAGTTGCTGGGTTAGAACGCGATGATTTACCAATGGGGTTCTGATCCACAAATTCAACCTCGGCAATATCTTCCACGTTTCCTTTGAGCAAGTCAAAAGCCCCGGTTTTATCAGCATACCCTCCCAATCGCTTTTTTATAGCCGGGTACAAAATAGTACTGATTAACGATGATTTACCCGAACCGCTCACCCCTGTTATCACGTTGAGCACGTTAAGTGGTATTTTTACACTTATTCCCTTTAAGTTATTTTCGCGGGCGCCCAGGATTTCCAAATAGTTGTTCCATCTCCTGCGCGATGTGGGTAGTTCAATTTTTTTTGCTCCAAATAAATATTGGTGGGTCAAACTAAGGTGTGCATCGGCACTATCCTCCAACTTACCTTTAAAAACCACCTCACCTCCCAGGCGTCCAGCTCCGGGACCAATATCCACGATCATGTCGGCCGCACGCATGATATCCTCATCATGCTCCACTACCACCACGGTGTTGCCCATTTGTTTTAGCTCTTGTAAAACGGTAATCAGTAGAGCTGTATCGCGCGAGTGCAGTCCAATGCTGGGCTCATCCAAAATATATAAGGAACCCACCAGGTTGCTTCCCAGTGAAGTGGCCAGGTTAATGCGCTGGCTCTCGCCGCCCGACAAGGTGGCCGAAAGACGATTGAGTGTCAAATATCCTAAGCCCACTTCATACAAAAATTTAAGACGGGTATTAATTTCTGTGAAAAGTCGCACAGCCACTTTTTCTTCGTGCGCACTAAGTTTTAGATGTTTAAAAAAATCTATCAACTCCGTTAAGGGCAGCAGCACCAATTCGGAGACACTCTTCCCTCCCACTTTTACATAGGAAGCTTCTTTTTTAAGCCTTGTACCGTTGCACTCAGGGCACTTTGTTTTGCCGCGATAACGCGACAGCATAACCCGGTATTGAATTTTATATTGCTGTTCTTCAACGTGTTTAAAAAAAGTATTTATACCATGAAAATGGCTGTTGCCCTCCCAAAGCAGTTGGCGCTGAGCTTGCGTAAGTTCGTAGTAGGGTTTGTGTACCGGAAAATTGAAATGGTGTGCCGATGAGATGAGCATCTTTTTATACTCACTCATTTTATCGCCCTTCCAACAGGCCACGGCATCTTCAAAAACAGAAAGCGATTTATTGGGGATCACCAAATCTTCATCGATACCGATTACATTACCAAAGCCCTCGCAACTTTTACAAGCTCCCACCGGATTATTAAAGGTGAACATGTGCTCACTTGGTTCTTCAAACTCCATCCCGTCCAACTCAAAACGGTTACTAAAGGTGGTGGTCTCTACCCCATTTTTTTCGTAAACACTGACCATGCACTCTCCATTTCCTTCAAAAAAAGCAGTTTGGATAGAATCGGCCAAACGAGAGAGGTTATCTTCGTCTTTAGCCGCCGTAGCCCTATCAATAACCAAATTGAAAGAGTTACAAGCACTCAGCAGTTTTTCGTCGTTAAGGATATCTTCAATCTTATAAAACTCACTTTCGCTTTCTACACGTACAAAGCCTTGTTTCATCAGCACCTCCAAATGCTGGGCGCAAGTTCTACCCTCGGGAATATGAATAGCCGAAAGGATGACAAGCCTGGTTTCATCGTCGTGATTGGTGATGTGATTTACAACGTCCGAAACATAATGCCGCTTTACCTCATTTCCTGACAGCGGTGAGATAGTTCGTCCTATCCTGGCAAAGAGCAGCTTCATGTAATCATATACCTCCGTAGAGGTGCCCACGGTAGAACGTGGGTTGCGGGTGTTTACCTTTTGCTCGATGGCAATAGCAGGTGGAATACCTTTGATGTAGTCCACCTCGGGTTTATCTATCCTGCCCAAAAACTGACGGGCATAGGAGCTCAGACTCTCCACATAACGCCGTTGCCCCTCGGCATAAAGGGTATCAAAAGCCAAGGAAGATTTTCCCGAGCCGGAAACACCTGTGATTACGATAAATTTATTGCGAGGAAGCTCCAGGTCGATACCTTTTAGGTTGTGTACCCTGGCTCCTTTTATTTGAATACTCTTAGAAACAGAATTGGACATGCGGCATTTTAATTAAGAGAGCAAAGATAAGAAATACGGGTGGGAAAAATGGATTTTGCAAGTTGAATAGAGTGGATTTGAAGGAAAACATTTGATCTTCTAATAGTAATCTCTCATCAAAACGGCTATACAGTGTTTTTGTTTTTTGGGGTTTATGGTTTTTGGGTAACTCCTAAGGAGTTCAGATTATAGTTCTTTGTACCAAACCCCAGCTTACGCAAGCTGCACTGGGGGTTATGCAAAATGAACTCCTCAGGAGTTTTTAGTGTAGCATAGATGAACTCATCGTTATCGTATTTTAATTCCACAGCAGTTACCAGTAAAACCTCCAAATAAATCTGAAGAAACTATAAATCAAACCCTACCTTAACTTAAATCCGTGCGATTGCCCTCTATCTAACCCCCAGATTCATCTAGGGGTTAGAAGCCTGTGTAAACACAACTCTGTAAGAGTTTCCCTATTTTGCGTTTTTTAAAAATTGTCTTAATACATATTGCAAAATACCCCCGTTACGATAATACTCAATTTCTATTTGGGAATCCAAACGGGCGATAACCTGAAAGGTGCGCTCCTCCCCTTTTTCGTTTATGGCAGTCACCTGTATTTCCTTCAAAGGTTTTATATCTTTGGCAATTCCCGTAAGAGTAAATATTTCCTCCCCGGTAAGCCCTAATGTTTGGGCCGTTTGCCCTTCTTTGTATTGCAGAGGCAACACGCCCATCCCTACCAGATTACTGCGGTGGATACGCTCATAACTTTCGGCAAGCACGCACTTTATTCCTAGTAAAAACGTCCCCTTGGCTGCCCAATCGCGTGAGGAACCACTGCCATATTCCTTTCCGGCTAGCACCATCAAAGGTGTTTGTTCAGCTTTATATTTTACCGTGGCGTCGTAAACCGTCATTTCTTCATCGGTTGGCAGATAACGGGTATAACCGCCCTCTTTTGCTGCCAGCTTATTTTTTATCCTAACATTGGCAAAGGTACCCCGTACCATCACCTCGTCATTTCCCCTGCGCGATCCATAGGAGTTAAAATCCTTTTTCTCGACACCGCGCGACAGCAAATATTCTCCTGAAGCAGATTTTTCGCTAAATGCACCAGCGGGCGATATATGATCCGTGGTAACACTATCGCCAAGATTCAGGAGCACCCTTGCTCCTACAATATCTTGCAATGATTCAGGATCAGCAGATATATCTTTAAAAAATGGTATCTCTTTGATGTAAGTAGAATCCTCGTTCCAATTATAAAGCTTATCCTTAGCTACTTCCAGATTTTGCCACGTGCTGTTGCCCTCAAAAATTTTTCCATAGCTTTTTGCAAAATCCTTGGGACTTAGCACTTGGCTCATTATGTCATTAATTTCATCGTTAGTGGGCCATATATCTTTAAGATAAACCGGCTCCTGATTAGAATCATAGCTTAGCGGCTCATTCACTAAATCAATATCCACACGGCCTGCAATGGCATAAGCCACCACCAACATGGGCGACATCAAGAAGTTCATTTTCACCTGTGGGTGTATCCTGGCCTCAAAATTACGGTTTCCGGAAAGCACCGACGTAACTACTAGTTTTTGATCTTCAACGGCTTTGGCAATATCAGTCGCCAGTGGACCCGAGTTGCCAATGCAAGAGGTACAACCATAGCCTACCAAATGAAATTCCATGGCTTCCAGATCTTTCATCAGATCGGCTTTTTCGAGGTAATCGCTTACCACTTTGGAGCCAGGGGCCAGGGATGTTTTAACCCAAGGCCTCACGCCGATTCCGCGTTCCCTAGCTTTACGAGCCACCAAGCCTGCTCCTATCATCACATACGGATTTGAAGTATTGGTGCACGATGTGATGGCAGCAATGGCCACAGCTCCGTCGGAAAGCATAAACTTTTCGGGGCCTCTGGTAATCCACACTGTTTTTAGTCCATTTGTTTCGCGCGTTTCCAATTCTACGGGCACTTTCTTATCCTCTTTTTCCGTCACCGGAATGTCGCCCCCTTCACCGTCAAATCTGGTGATAGATTTTTCTATTTCGCGCTCGCTCTGAGGTATATAATCCCGATTAAATGTTTTATGCAGAAGATGAATAAATTGATTCTTAAAATCTTTTAAAAGTATTTTATCCTGAGGCCGACTGGGCCCTGCAACAGTAGGTACTACGGTCGAAATATCAAGCTCTAATACATGGGTGTAGTTAATTTTATCTTCATTTTCGCGCCACAGCATATTAGCTTTACAGTATTTTTCGACCAAAGCCAATTGTTCTTCGGAGCGATTGCTCTTTTTCATGTATTCCAAGGTCTTGTCGTCTATGGGAAAATAGGTGACGGTACACCCAAATTCGGGCGACATATTGCCTATGGTTGCCCTGTCGGGTACCGAAAGATTATCAAGGCCAGGGCCAAACACTTCCACAAACTTACCCACCACACCGTATTTGCGCAGTAAGTTAGCTATGGTCAGCACCAAATCAGTAGCGGTAGAACCCAACGGAAGTTTGCCGGTGAGTTTAAGGCCGATAACCTCAGGCATGATAAAATAAATGGGCTGACCCAATATGGCCGCTTCGGCTTCTATGCCGCCAACTCCCCAGGCCACAACACCTATGCCGTTAACCATTGGGGTGTGGCTATCCGTACCAACCAAGGTATCAGGAAAAACTTCGCCATCGCGTGCGATAACACCTTTCGAAAAATACTCGAGGTTTACCTGATGGCAAATTCCCATTCCCGGGGGCACCACCCTGAAATTATCGAAGGAATTCTGTGCCCACTTTAAAAACTGGTAACGCTCCTTGTTACGGTCGTATTCGCGTTCTATATTTTTTTGATACGATTGCTCGGTGCCAAAATAATCTACCTGTACGGAATGATCCACCACCAAATCCACAGGTATCAAAGGGTTAATGGCATCAGGATTATTTCCTTTACGGGCAAACTCGGCACGTAATGCCGCAATATCAACCACAGCAGGAACTCCGGTAAAATCCTGCATTAAAACACGGGCAGGCTTAAAGGGTATATCTTTATCGCTACCCTTTGGCACCCAATTTAATATGGTTTCAACATTTTCGCGGGTAATCGCAAAACCATCGTAATTACGGAGTGCATTTTCAAGTAAAATACGAATGGAAAAGGGCATCTTATCAATATTATATCCTTGCTTTTGCAATTCAGTAAGGCTATAGTAATTATAATCTGATCCCTCTACCGAAATATTTTTTTTAATATGAAAGATATCCTTTTCCATGGTATTTATTTTTAAAATTAAAAATTCTTAATCTCTGTCACCAGTTTTTGAAGTGTATCCTTGGCGTTACCGAAGAGCATGCGTGTTTTATCTTCGAAAAACAAATGGTTTTCAATACCTGCATAACCTTTACCCATACCACGTTTCATAACAATGACATTTTTAGCTTGGCTGGCTTCAATAATAGGCATTCCGTAAATAGGGCTACCTGGGTCGTGATGTGCAGCGGGGTTAACCACATCGTTGGCGCCTATTACTATGGCCACATCCACGTTTGGCATGTCGGGGTTAATGCTGTCCATTTCCACCAATTTCTCATAAGGAACATCGGCCTCGGCCAATAGCACGTTCATGTGACCAGGCATACGACCTGCTACGGGATGAATAGCATATCGTACCTGCACACCCTTTCCTTCCAATAAGGTATCGAGCTCGTGCGCAATATGTTGTGCTTGAGCAACGGCCAATCCGTAACCGGGTATCACTACCACATTATGTGAGTAACTGAGCAGAACAGCAGCATCACTCAAAGTAATTTCTTTGATATTACCCTCTTCACCCTGCACGGAGGCTCCACCGCCACCAAAAGCACCTATAATTACATTCAACAAAGAACGGTTCATGGCTTTACACATAAGTATTGTCAGAATCATACCTGCTGCTCCTACTAAAATACCACCCAATATCATGGCTTGATTGCCATAAATAAATCCAGCCATGGCAGCTGCAACACCCGTAAGTGCGTTGAGTAAAGATATCACCACAGGCATATCGGCACCGCCAATGGGTAACACAAAGGTTACACCGTATAGAAGTGAAAGTGCGGTTATAAGGTAGATAGCCCAAAGCATTTGTACCGGAGGGTTTGGCGAAACAACTAAATATCCAGCCAAAACAATCAAACCAACAAGTAATGCCAAGTTAAAATAAGTCATAAAAGGTTTCATAACATCCCCCACCTTACCATCTAGTTTCCCATAAGCTATCATACTTCCACTAAAGGCTACAGTACCAATAATAAGACCCAGAACAGTAACTAAAATAGAGTTTATATCACCCTCCATTGCATTGGGATACTCGAGCAGTGCAACCAATGCCGATGCAGCTCCTCCCGAAGCGTTGAACAGAGATACCAACTGCGGCATAGCGGTCATTTTCACACGACGCGAGATAATCCATCCAGCTACGGTTCCAACACCAATAGCAGCCAAAATAACCCATACATTGGCCAAGGGTATACCTCCTCCGTCGGCATTTTTATGCAATAATAGGGTAGTGAGCATAGCCAGCACCATACCACCTGCCGCCCATAAGTTACCCCTACGTGCAGTTTCGGGGTGAGAGAGCAGTTTAAGTCCATATACAAACAAAAGAGCAGCAAGCAGATAGCTTAGCTCGAGCAATGTGCTTCCAACGGTATATACTGCACCGTTTAGTTCGCCTAATACTTTATCCATAGTTTTTTACTTTTTCTTTTTTTTAAACATTTCAAGCATCCTGTCGGTCACGGCAAAACCACCTACCACATTTAAAGTCCCAAAAATAAGGGCCAGGATACCCAGTACCAGGTTGAGCGAGAAGGTGGAAAGATCTGTATGTCCTACCAAAATAATACCTCCTATTATAATGACGCCGCTAATGGCATTGGCTCCCGACATAAGTGGGGTGTGCAAAACCGCTGGTACATTTGAAATAACTTCGATACCCAGAAAAATGGATAAAGCTATGATGAAAATGGCTTCTTTATAAGTAAAGAAGAATTGAAGTGCGCTTTCCATATCTTACATTATATTTTTTTGTTTTCTTTTTCGGTTTTATTCTCCATCTCTTTTGTAGCTGTACTTTCGGTTTTAACTCCGTCAGTTTTTGTAACAACTGACTTCACCCGTTCGTTCAGAACCTTACCCTCATGGGTGATGCATGTACCTTTAACAATGTCGTCGTCGAAATTAAGGTTGAGTGCGCCCTCCTCGCCTATGATAAGCTTTAAAAAGTTGAATGCATTTTTACCGAACATTCGACTTGCATCCACCGACATTTGCGAGGGATAATTGCTTTGACCTATGATGGTGACCCCATTGTGAACAATAGTTTTGTCATTTTCAGACAGTTCGCAATTACCACCGCTAGAAGCTGCCAAATCGATAATGATTGAACCCGGCTTCATGCTTTCCACTGTTTTCTTGTGGATAAGCACAGGTGCTTTTCGTCCAGGAATCTGAGCCGTGCAAATAATCACGTTGGCCTTGGCCGCATGTTGGTCGATGACTTCCTGTTGTTTCTTCTTAAAATCGTCGGTTTGCTCTACGGCATAACCTCCTGCTGCCTTATCTTCAACGGCTCCTTCCACCTCCACGAATTTACCGCCAAGGCTCATCACTTCTTCTTTCACTGCCGAGCGAACATCGAACACTTGAACTTGAGCACCTAATCTTCGCGCAGTGGCTATAGCCTGAAGCCCTGCGACTCCCGCCCCTAGTATCAACACGTTAGCTGGACGGATAGTACCCGCAGCTGTCATAAACATAGGGAAGAAAGTAGGAAGCCTAAGCGCTGCTTCTAACACCGCCTTATATCCTGCCACAGTGGCCATCGACGACAAAATATCCATAGCTTGGGCACGTGAGCTTCGCGGAATTGAATCGAGACTGAATGTGGTAAGTCCTTTTTTAAGAAAAGCTTCCACTAGTGCTGTTTCCCACAACGGATTGAAAACACTTATCCAAATCTGTGTTTTTTTTATTAGTGCCAGATCGCTATCTGTGGGAGCTTGAATTTGTAACAGAACTTCTGCGCGTACAAAAATATCCTGTCGCGAAGCTATTTTTGCACCGGAAGCCTCGTAGTCGGCGTCCGTTGCAAATGCCTTTTCTCCTGCCAATTTTTCGGTGAGTACTTCCACTTTGGCAGCTACCAGCTCTTTTACCAACTCCGGGAGCAACGCTACTCGCGTTTCGTCACCGGATTCTTTGAGTAAGCCAAGAATCATAGAAAAATAGTTTTTGTTTTATATTACTCTAAAATATATAAATTTATCGGGGAATTCAATAATGATTATTAAACCCATTTAACAATCGAACCAACAAAAGGCTTAAATGTTTGAATTGAAGGTATGGAATATTTGTTGTTATCTTTATGGGACGCCAATGACGCCGATTTACAAACGAGGATTATCGCCGATTTTTCATCCATATAAATCTGCGTTGCTTTGCATCCGTGTTATCCGTATTCTATGTTCGCTGTTTTCTTGACGCCTCTGCCCGGCTCAGACGGGGAACGCTTGTGACGTTGCTCTACAAGCGCTGATTATCAAAATATATTTAGTTTTAAAACAGATGGAAGAAAGAGAATTACTACAAAATATTGAAGGCTGCAGATCAAAGCAGGACGCCCTGTTTTTGGCCGAGTACATAGCAAATAATCCTGCTGTGATAAAGCTTGTTTTTGAAATGATGGGGAACGACAGCAACAAAAAGGCGTGGAAAGCAGCTTGGTTGCTCGATCATGTGTATCTGGAAAAACCAGACCTCATAAATAGCCATATAGATACAATGATCAAGCTTTTTATGCAGAGCCATTGCGATAGTACAAGGCGCATTTTGGGCAAGCTGTTGTCCTTATACGATATCACCAACCGTGTGGACGGTAACTTCGTGAACACCTGTTTCGATATGCTAATTTCGGAGACTGTGGCCGTAGCCGTAAAGGTACATGCCATGCAATTGCTGTTCAATATCTCACAGACCTACCCTGAGCTCAGGGCTGAGTTAAAACTGATTTTAGAAGAACAGATAACCAACAATACGGCGGCTTTTAAGGCACGAGCAAGAAGGTTGTTGAGGAAGTTGTGAGTAAAATTCGGTGGGGAGAGTATGGGGAGATAGAAAAAAACAGGTGACAACAGGCTTGATGGACGATTAAAGTTCAATAGAAATGATCGTACCGTGTTCGACGCTGACAGGAGCTACGCACGCTGTCAGGTCTGCGAACGGGCTTTCTCCTTTACTTGAGTCCAGGAATAAGATTTTGATTCTCCGCTTTTATGGCGCACAACTCTTATTTCCAACTCTTCTTCCTGAGATTGGGTCAATAAAATATCCTTCTCAACTACCGTCCTCACTTTATTAAATACAATATCTATTTGAATTCTTTTTCAAATGTTTTTTGGCTTAATATCTCTTCATATTCCAATAAGATTTCGTGACTGACACATAGTTGGAATTCACCTTTATGTATCTTGTCAAAAATCCATCTATTAGGAGATTGACGCCCCAATATAGTAATGAAAACGTTTGTATCAATTACGACCTTTGCTCCTATTGTGTTCATTAGCCCATTGATTCATTGTTTCATAATTCCATTTGTTATCTTTCCAAAGTATATCCAGTTCGTCCGAAACTTTGTTCGCAAAATAATTACTCAAAAGAATTTTTATTTCATTCAGTTGGGTATCTGGTATATCTTTGGAATAAAGCTTTAGTAATTCCATTTGTACATTACTCAATGCTGATGATTTCATAATTTTGGTATTTGTTTTGGACGAAGTTAAGAAATTATCATCTCAAAGCAGCTATTATGGACCAGTTTTAAGGAACATCTAAAGATGGTTCTTAAAGCTTAAGCCCAAAATAAATTTGATATCTGCTTACAGCCATCCTGCCTGAGGCAAAGTGCATAAAAACCGATATGAGAAGCGACACCGACAGGAGCTATGCACGCTGTCGGGTCGGGGATGATTTACTTTTTTAATTTATCTTTAAATAACTTTTGGAACTTCTCTACCTTGGGGCCCACAACCATACGGCAATAAGATTGATTTGGGTTGTTGGCAAAATACTCCTGATGGTAATCTTCGGCAGGATAGAATTTGTCGAACGTCACAACCTCGGTCACAATAGGATCGGGATAGAGTTTTTGATCGCCGATGAGCTTTATTTGCTCTTGTGCAATACGTTTTTGCTCCTCGTTATGATAAAATATTGCAGAGCGATATTGTGTCCCTACATCGGCTCCTTGTCGGTTTAAAGTTGTTGGATTATGTACCGACCAAAAAACCGCCAATATCTCGCCAAAGGAGATTACATCGGGATCATAGGTTATCTGGCACACCTCGGCATGACCAGTACTACCAGTGCATACTTCGTTATAAGTAGGTGTTTTGTCGTGTCCGCCAGAGTAACCCGACACAACCGATTCAACGCCTTTTAATTGATCGTAAACCGCTTCAACGCACCAGAAACATCCAGCACCGAGCGTTGTTTTTTCTTTGTTTTTTGCTTCTGAACCCATAAATATAAATACTGCTGTGGTTATTATTAATAATCGTTTCATCGTTATAAAATTATTATCAAGTATCAAGACTGATTAACGCAAAAATACTGATATGGTAGTTTCTACTTAAATTGCTTCTGTCAACGTAATAGCATTCTCATACAAATCGTAAAAGTAAGCTTTGGTTTAGTATTATTAAACAACAATGGTTAGATTCGGTTCAGATTATTAATTTTGCACCATAAATAAAAGGAAATATGAACGGTTATCCCCCATTGGCTGAAAGGCAGCGGCCCTCCACTTTAGATCAGTACATCGGTCAGCACCATTTGGTGGGCAAAGGTGCGGTGCTTCAAAAGATGATAGATTCAGGCGTTATTTCTTCTATTATCCTGTGGGGCCCACCAGGTGTGGGAAAAACTACGCTGGCGAAAATCATATCGCAACAGTTGGAGCGACCATTCTATATTCTTTCGGCTATTAACTCGGGCGTCAAAGATGTAAGAGAAGCTATAGAAAAAGCCCGCAAGAGCAAATTTTTCAACAGCCCCAACCCCATCCTCTTCATCGACGAAATACACCGTTTCAGTAAGTCGCAACAAGACTCGCTGCTTGGCGCGGTGGAACAGGGTGTAGTTACTCTGATTGGTGCCACCACCGAGAACCCTTCGTTCGAGGTGATATCTCCGTTGCTTTCGCGCTGTCAGGTGTATGTACTCAAATCGCTGGAAGTAGACGATTTACGTGAACTAACAAAAAAAGCCCTCACCACCGATGAGGTGCTGAAAAAGAAAGAAATAATTATTAAAGAAGAGGAAGCACTGTTCCGTTTTTCGGGAGGCGACGCCCGTAAATTATTAAACATACTGGAGTTGGTGGTAAACGCCACTGATGGCGACAAAATTGAGGTAACCAACGAAAAAGTGACCCAATGCCTGCAATCGGATCCTGCAGCTTACGACAAGAACGGTGAGATGCATTACGACATCGTATCGGCATTTATAAAGAGCATACGCGGCAGCGACCCCGATGCGGCCGTTTATTGGCTGGCCCGAATGGTAGAAGGAGGCGAAGATCCTAAGTTTATAGCCCGCCGCTTGGTGATATCGGCCGTAGAAGATGTGGGAATGGCCAACCCCAATGCACTATTGCTGGCCAATCAATGCTTCGAGGCCATCAAAATGGTAGGCTGGCCTGAGGGAAGACTCATCCTAGCTCAGACAGCCATATATTTGGCTACCAGCCCCAAAAGTAACTCTTCGTACTTAGCTATAAACGAAGCGCAAGCCCTAGTGAGGCAAACTGGCAACCTACCCGTGCCCCTGCACCTGCGGAACGCACCAACTAAACTGATGAAAGAACTGGGCTATGGCAAGGAATACAAATACTCGCATGACTATGATGGCAATTTTGTGGTTCAAGACTTTATGCCCGAGGAAGTGAAAAACAGCAAATTGTACCGCCCCCAGAACAATCCGCAGGAAGTGAAAATATTGGAAAGGCTAAGAAGGCTTTGGAAAGGGAGGTTTTGAGTGAATATGACAGAGTTAAATGCATCTAATAAAATCCTCTTTTTACTTTTTCAAACCGAAACTGCTTATTCTTCAATGGAGGGAAAGCGAGCTGGCGTGAACAATAGAATAATCAAAGTAATAAAACCCGTAACCACCAAACCAATATAGACATTATGCGTTGCTTCGAAAAAGGCTACACGGAGGTAGGTGCTGACCTCGGAAATAGCGGTGTGGTTTTGAAGTAATTCCACCACCTTGTTTACGTCGGGAAGTTTGGAATGTAGCGCAGCCGGCGCATTCTCTAATTTATCGCTTAGTGCCGCATTAAAAATAGCTGCAAACAATGCCGCCCCTATGCTTTGTCCAAAATATCTTGAAAACATTGTAGCTCCCGTTACCACGCCCCGTTGACCCCATGCTACGGTGGATTGAACCCCCACTATCAAAGGGGTAGATATCAAACCAAAACCGGCGCCCATGACAAGCTGAAAAGACACCAACGCCCAAACTGGGCCGGGAAAAGGCATGAAAAGAAAGCTGGCTGAACCTATAATAACGAGAACAATTCCACAAAGTGCAGTATTTCGGAACCCGATACGCAGATACAGTTTGCCCGAGAGCGATGACGAAAGTGGCCAGGTAATGCTCATGCTGGCCAAAATAAAACCTGCCGCTATAGCTCCTACCCCCGTTACTGACTGTGCAAAAACCGGCAGGTACATTTGTGGTCCCATGGTAATAATGGCCATGCCTATAGTGGCCAAATTAGCGCCTAGAAGGACCCTTTTGCTCCAAACCCATCCAGGTAAGATAGGTTCTGCCGATTTGCGTTCGATGCGCACGGTTATAAAAACCATTAATGCACCAATGGTCATCACAGCCAAGGTATTAAAAGAGAACCATGACCAAGCCTGTCCGCTTTGCAGCAAGCCGAACATAATTACGGCTCCCGTAACCAGCATGGCCGCAGCGCCAGCCCAATCTATTTCAGGTCTTTTTTGAGGTTTATTTTCGTGAAGAAATTTACTGATCAATATAATGGAAGCGATTCCAAAAGGTATGTTGACAAGGAATATCCATCGCCACGAGGCATATTGTGCAAAAGCACCACCCAGTGCGGGACCCATTATGGCCGAGATACCCCAAACGCTGGATAACCAGCCCTGAATTTTAGCTCTTTCGCGTATGTTATAAATATCGCCTGCAATGGTGTTTACCGTAGCCATAATTGCACCAGCTCCTATAGCCTGGAGTCCCCTAAAGAAAATCAAGGAATACATATCCCAAGCTCCGCCGCAAGCAACCGAACCAATCAGGAAAGCTATAATTCCGATAATTAAAATGGGTTTACGTCCATAAATATCGGCCAGCTTACCATAAACGGGAATGGTAATAGTTTGTATGAGCAAATAAATGGAGAACAACCAGCTAAACATAGAAAACCCACCCAAATCGCCCACAATTTGCGGTATTGCTGTGGCCACGATGGTAGTGTCCATGGCTGCCAACATCATAGTCAGCATCAGGGCGATGAGTATCCAGGTCTTATGCTTTTTATTGTAAGTTTTATCCAATGGTCAAATTAATTTTCAGTCTTCGCCACATAAACCCAAGCCTGTTTGCCAGAATCAAAAGTCTCCAATACTCTTTTGTAATCGCTCACTTCGTATTGATCTGTTTGTAAAAGTTCTTCATCGCTAATTTCAAAAACAGTTCCTTCCATGCAATCATCCGGACTGTTGGTTTTTACAGCAATTGGATGAAACTCCTTGCCACTTTTCCGCAACACTTCGGCATCGGTAATTTGTAGTTTGTCGAGTTTGTAGTATTTCAGTCTATCTTTTTCGCCCGATAGTAAACGTCCGTATGTTTCGAGTTGAACATTTGCCAACTGTAATGTTCCGTAAGAGAATAGGTAGTGTTTCTGGTTCATTTATTTTGCTTTAAATCTGTATCTTTTCGTTACAATAACAGTTCACGCCGACCGATTTTAGAAGTTTCATTTCACTTTAACCTAGAACGAATTGGTAAAATAATTCGGCTGTCGGTAAAATGCTTCACCACCGCAAAAATTCCTCTCTAATCCTTATAAGCGATGGAAGCATGCTTTTTAGCACCATAAATAGCAATGGCTTTACTAAAAGCGAAACCCTCGCATTGAACTACTTTGCAGCGATGGTTTCTATCTCCACCTTAACGCCCAATGGCAGTTCCTTAACGGCAAAGGCAGCTCTTGCGGGTGGATTTTCATTGTAATAGCTGCCATAAACTTCGTTCATAGCTTTAAAGTCGGCCATATCTGATAGTAAACATGTTGATTTAACAACGTCGGTAAAGGTATAGCCTGCCTCCGAGAGGATAGCTGCTATGTTTTTCATTACCTGCTCGGTTTGTTCCGTAATTGATTCGGCCTCTACTTTACCCGTTTGGGGATTTATGGGCACTTGCCCGGATATAAACAACATCCCATTAACTTCAACTGCCTGGCTGTATGGCCCTATGGCAGCAGGTGATTTTGATGTATTAATGATTTTTTTCATAATAAAATACTTTTAACGACGCTGTCGGATCTGGCGACACCAACAGGTCTGGGAACTCGTCATATTATACTTCTCCTTATTTTTTTTCTTTGCGCTGTACGCTAATTGCCCTCTGCCCCAAGCTCCACGTTGCTTTACGCTTTACGCCATCCGCTGTATGTCCCTTGCCCTACGCCCCACGCTCGTTGCCCCATGCATCAAAAAAAGTTGGCATTATCTCGTGCACTGCTACGTTTATCATACTTTAAATCTTGAAGCATAGATGAATTTACCCGTAGGGAAAAGAAATATGACTTATACCTTCCTACCGGAACCAAGTTAAAGCTCATGCCCCAACAGTGCAAATCGCGCGATATTCTTAGGTTAGTATGGGATAGGCTTTTAGTATCAAAATTATATCCCGACGAAAATGAGAATTTCCATTTTGGTGTAAGCGAAAAATCACCATTTAAATTGATATCAGAAGTCACCTTACGCTTAAATGCCATCTTTTCCTTTTCAAACTCACCATTAATCAACCTAAAGCTGTAATTGAGCGACAAATTCCATGGAAACTCAAATTTAGTGTACCCATCATCGGTAACTGCTGCCTTACCTTCAGAGGTTCCTCTGGTGTCGGCAAATTCATCTTCCACACGGTCAATACGATCCAAAGGGTTTACGTAATCATCTTCGGGCATCTCATCGCCATCTTGGTCGTCAGTATCGGTTTCGCCTCTTCGTTTCTCCAGCCATTTTTTTATTTTATCGGAACCTATCGAAACACCAAAGTTCAAGTTGGCCGACTCCAACCTGGCCAATTTTCCAGTGGACTTAAAATGCGACATATTTATACGGACGGGGGCTCCTCTGGGTGTTGTATCTAATGCATAAGGGTCAAAAGTAGCTCCAAAGTTAATGTTAGTACCCAGTAATTTTGTACGTCCACTCATGCTAATACGCGACCACTTGAGTGAGTCGGCCATAAAGTTATGCGAAGTAGAAAAATTAAGCCCATCCAATATCTTTATCTTTTTATAACCCAAACTATCCCTATCGCTCTTCACCTTCATTTCAATGGTATTGCTCACTGATAAGCCAAGAGAACCGGATTCGCCCCTACCCGGCGAACCAAAAAGTGCACCTTCGTACAAAGAATATTCGTTACGGATGATAGAATCCAAATTAGGATCGTAGTATTCAATCCAATCGTAATATCCATATTTTTCGGCTCCAAAATCCGGACGATAAGATAAGCTGGCCGAGGGTGTCATCACATGTCGAATCTTTTGTACCTTATCGCCAAACAGTTTTTCCCAAGGTGTAAAAAAAGTATAAAACTTTGTTGAGGTACTTACGGAATAACTATAATCATATACCCTTTTAAATCCCGTGGAAGTATCGGCTACCACAACGCGATTTAAATCTTCATCCCATTTTTTTGAAATGGAACTGGTGTACCACCTCTCGGTATAATTAAACGAAGGCGTTAGGGTAAAATACTTTAACATTTTAAGGTTCATCGAAACCGGAACACTATGTTTCATACCATTTTGCCACTGGCTTGGAAACGATTTTTCGCCCAGCTCATATTCCTTGGCTGTAATAGAATTTTTAATATTACCCGTATAGGACAAACTCATTTTTTCGTACCAGGCCTCCTTACTTCCTACCTTATTTTTGCTCTTAAAAGGAAAAATACGGTTCATGGTAACGGTTAAATCTGGCAAGGTAAGACTTACGGTGGTATCGCGGGTATTTTGTGAAGCCAATGCGTTAGCGGAGAAATTAATAGGTAAATCCGGAAACCTACGGCTGTACGTAACACTACTCCGTTTGGTGTTGGTGGCCAGCAAGGTGGGGTTTATGATGCTACTCACATTATTTCTATCGTAAGAACTGCTCGAATAATTAACACTGGCCGAGAAAGTCTGGAAAGGATTAGCCTTAGTATCTTGTCGATGCGACCACGTAAGTGAGAAATCCTTTGTTTTACGGTAATCAGGTAAATCCTTTTCACTAAAAATATTGACGATGTAATTGGCATTTAAGTTACCACTATATTCATACCGCTTTTTATATTTAGTTGCCACCCGAGTACCCCAGGAGGTATTTGCATATAAATCTCCTGAAATGGCCAGGTCGAAATAATCGCTGGCAGCCCAATAATAACCACCATCGCGTAAAAAAATACCCCTATTTTGCTCCTCCCCGTACGATGGCATAATAATACCAGAGCTATAACTTGATGTGGAAGGAACAAATCCAAAGGGGATCCCAATGGGGTAAATAGGCACATCCTCAATAACCAAATAGGCTGGCCCTGTTATAATTTTTTTACCGGGAATAACTTTGGCCTTGGTCATATTTAAATAAAAGTGAGGATGCTCGTGGTTATCGCAGGTACTGTAATGCCCATCTTTGATAGAAAATGTATCATCGGGCGACTTTTTGGCGCGGCTACTTACCACGTATCCTTCGCCCTGCTCTGTTACCACATGTTCGATAAGTGCTTTTTTACTTTTAAAATTGTACCGAATGGTCTTCATCTCGTACGACCCCTGCTTATCGGTAAAAACAGGCAACCCCGTGGCAACGCCTACCGAATCCTCCACACCATAGGCATACGTTAGGGTACTGTCCAAATCAAGTTCAATAATAGCGGCTGTAAGTTTTATATCAAGGTAATTAACTTCTGCATCGCCATATAAAAAAACTTTATTGGTTCCCATCATCACAATGGAGTCCGCAGCGCTATATTTCACCTCTGCTTCAATTCCCAAACCAGATGCTTTGTGGGCAGTGGTATCCGTGGCCATTTGCAAGGAATCATTAGGCAAGGTTAAAGCACTTGTATCTTTTTGTAAGGCAAGTAAGGAATCCTGCACAAGTAGGTTACCAGTTGGGATGTTTTGTGCTTCAGAAAATTCATACACAAAACAAAAAACCAATAAGATGGCCAGGCTACGCAAATATGGTTTTAAACCTTGGTATATTTTATGTACGAGAGCAATCAACGAAAAAGGCTTTAGATTATTCAAATTGGCACAAAAATAAGTAAAAATTGATGACGGCATGGGTTTATTTTATAAAATTAACCAAGGTTATTAACAATGTTTTGTGTATAGTGTGATGGCTCTCAACAAAAACAATTCCAATTAACTTGGAGGATTTTTGGAATAGCTATAATTATTGATGTGCAAAAATGGATAATAGTTTAATTAAAGCTATTTTTGAGCACAATTTACTTGGGTGACAGAGGAGTTAATTGATTAAAAAAAGGAATGAAAATGAAATTATTTATATTTAGTATAGTTTGGGTTTTGCTGCTTGGATTTTTTGTGTCGGCAGATGCCCAATCGACTGGAAAGCTTAAAAGAGTTGTAATTGATGCTGGCCACGGAGGAAAAGATCCCGGAGCACATGGTCAGTACTCCAAAGAAAAAGACGTGGTGCTTGCCGTAGCGCTTAAACTGGGCAATTATATCGAAAAGTATCTTCCAGAAGTAGAAGTTGTATATACCCGAAAAAAAGATGTATTTATTCCTTTGATGGAAAGAGCAGAAATAGCCAACAAATCAAAAGCCGACCTTTTTATATCCATACATGCCAATTACATAAGTAATTCGAGGATTAGAGGAACCGAAACATTTGCCCTCGGTTTGCACCGCACCCAGGAAAACTTAGAAGTGGCGAAAAAGGAAAACTCCGTTATTTTGTTAGAAGACGACTATTCCACGACCTTTGAAGGATTTGACCCCAATCTGTCAGAATCCTACATCATTTTTGAGTTGTATCAGAACTCTTATTTGGACCAAAGCCTTGAAATGGCCAGCATGGTTGAAAGCCAGTTTGGACAGCGAGTTGGACGCCATAGCAGGGGTGTTAAACAAGCCGGTTTCCTGGTGCTTCGCGAAACCTTTATGCCGGGAGTATTGGTTGAACTTGGCTTTTTAAGTAATTCGGACGAAGAAAAATATCTGACTTCAAACGAAGGTCAGGCTTTATTGGCATCGGGACTATTTAGAGCTTTTAAAGAATACAAGCAGAATTTTGACGAAAAAAACAAGTTAAATAAGCCAATCCAAACAGCAGAAATTGCTAAAAACACTTCTCGAATTAAATATCGTATTCAAATTGCATCCAGCAGAAAAAAGATTAAACAAGGAACTTCCGTTTATCGTAAATTAGACGATATTTATGAGTATCAGGATGGTAACTTGTTTAAATATACCACAGGCGAATCTGATACGTATAGCGAAATAAGCAAAATACTACCTCGTATCCGAGAAGAATTTAAGGATTGTTTTGTCATTGCTTTCGAAAACGATAAACGCATACCGTTGAGCGATGCTCGTTCTAAATCGGGGGAATAAAGTAGGATGAGACCACTCACTTTGGGAATGTTAGCTTAACTCTGTCCTGTTGTTTTTTTACGATTTATGATTTTTGTGACTACATACCTGTTACACCCAGCCCTCTTGAAAACGTACATCCTATTTCATCGATAAGAGATTTAGTATCATATTGGACCATTCTGTTGTATATTCTTTGTCTATTACTCGTGGTTCCTATTGTTTACATAGGGTATTTGAAAAATCATAGAATTCATGATAAAGATATACCGTATCATTTTAAAGGAGAGTATGACGCAAAACACATTATAGAGTACCTTGATGGGCTTGAAATCTTATTTGGTAAAAAGTTTCATAAGTTTAAGAAATCAATAGATAGAACAATACAATAGGTGAAAAATAAAATTCGGTTACCAATTTATAGATTTATCGGTCTGTAAGCCCTAGCGATTAGTTGAACTACTTCCGGCAGGCAGGCGACCAAAAAATCAATTGTAATCACATGAAACGAGCCCCCGAAGGGTCGGGGCGACCTGTCCCGCAGAATTACGGGAGGCTATGAGAGTAGCTTCACACATAACTTGTTCCGCCTTACCGTGAGGGGAATGATTTTGACGGCGAGTTCTCCCGAATCGAGTTCGGGACAGGCTATCGAATGCCATATTTGAACTAATAATTAAAATGAGATGAAAAACAATAGTAAGTTAACAGGAAAAAACGTTCTCATCACAGCTGGTGCTCAAGGAATTGGCGAATCAATTACCAGACATTTTATTGATAGCGGAGCTAATGTTGCTATCCATTATTTTTCGAGTGCTGATACCGCAAACCAATTGACGAAATACGCAACTAGCAAAGGACAAAAAGCGGTTGCCATATGTGGTGACTTAACACAGGAAGCCGATGCGAATGCAATAGTTGAAAAAACAGTAGAAGCGTTTGGTGGTTTGGATGTATTAATCAACAATGCAGGTTCACTTGTTGCCCGTAAAATGCTGAACGAAATGGAGGCTGAGTTCTGGCACAAGGTAATGGACATTAACCTTACATCTATGATGTTTGTGACACGAGCTGCAGCTCCTTATCTTGCAAAAAATAAAAACAGCAGTATTGTTAATTTGGCATCACTTGCCGGGCGTAAAGGAGGGCACCCCGGATCGCTTGTTTATTCTACCAGCAAAGGAGCTATCCTAACCTTTACAAGAGCACTTGCTTCAGAATTGGGACCTCAAAGCATAAGAGTCAACGCCGTTGCTCCAGGTCTTATACTTGGAACTTCATTTCATAACACCCATACAACAAAAGAGTCAGCGGCTGCAACAACGGCAGGAATTCCAATCCAACGAGCAGGTAACGCAGATGACGTAGCGCGAGCAGTTTTATATCTCGCATCTGAATACGATGGTTTTATTACTGGTGCTACGCTCGACATTAATGGCGGCGTATACAACATGTAATTCCTTGTTAAAGTGTATGTGACTGAATGCTAAAGCAAATGCTATTGATCATTATAAAACAGCAGAAGTATTTTAGTGTAGGATAAAAGGAAATTACCGTCTCAAGCTCTCTGCTACACTTTATTATAATATAATGCCTACCGGGCAATGATCGGAGCCCATTACTTCATTTAAGATAAATGCATCTTCTACAGCAGGCAAAAAGCTTTCGCTCACAAGAAAATAATCGATTCTCCAGCCTACATTTTTACCCCGTGCACCTGCTCTGTAACTCCACCACGAATAAACATCGGTTTGCTCAGGATAAAAATGACGGAAGGCATCTTTTAATCCCCCTTGGGTAAACCGATCCATGCCGTCAATCTCCTCTTGCATAAAACCGGCCGACTTGTTATAATTGGCCTTTGGTCGTGCTAAATCAATGGGTTTGTGTGCCACATTAAAATCGCCACAAGCAACCACAGCCTTTTGTTTTTCCAGATTTTTTAGGTAGTTATAAAAGTCCTTATCCCATTGCTGACGGTAATCCAGACGCTTTAACTCACTACCTGAGTTGGGAACATAAACGTTTACCAAATAAAAATTCTCATATTCTAAACAAAGCACCCTTCCTTCGGTGTCGTGCTCTGGCATACCCATATCCCGTACCACGTTTAAAGGTTCTGTTCTGGATAGTACGGCAGTGCCCGAATATCCTTTTTTTTGTGCCGAATTGGAATAAAAGTAATATCCTTCTGTAACGGTAAGCACCTCGGCTATTTGGTCGTCTTGGGCTTTGGTTTCTTGCAGGCATAATACATCTACATCCATTTTATTTAAATCGCTAAAAAAATCTTTTTTGGCAACGGCTCTTAATCCGTTTACGTTCCATGATATTAACTTCATCGCATATTTTTTTGTGTGAATGGTAAAAATAATAAAATATCAGGCAACCGAGACATAAAAAATGTTGGCGTATGATTTATGCTTCCAAAAATGGCCAAGTTTACACCTATTGCAGGCTAGCTCAACATTAAGGAAGGTGATTTGGTAATAAAAAAACAAGACCGATGAGTTACAAGACAGCCGTGGCTAGCGGCAAAGGAGGAACAGGAAAAACTATCGTGGCAGTGAGTATCTATAATAGGCTGGCTCAGACCATGGAGGGAAAGGTACAATTGGTTGATTGCGACGTGGAAGAACCAAACGACCTTATATTTTTTTAGTGAGGCGGAAAGTGTGGGTGCTGAGGATGTATTACAAATGATACCCAGCATTGCGAAATGACAGAGATAATCAGTAAATTTTTCGAAAGTGAACAGATACCCGTATTTTGGTGAGTCGAGCTAAATCAGAGGTTGCTTTTGTTGATATCACAACACGAAAACCCATGATAACTCCCAAAATTGTTTTAGAAGCCATTGCTCACCTATTTTAAGAAGGAAAGCTGATTTACACCGCGTTGAAAACTACATATTAAAAAGATGCTGCTCACAACGGATTCCCCGACTTTTAAAGGAGGGGTGGATGATATGAGGTACGAATATCAGACGGGGTGGTTGTAAGCCTTTCCAATAAAAACATTGCATTAAAAATGCAAACCTTATTAATTCCCATCCCTGCAACTGCTTTGCAGTACTTCCTCCCGCAAAAACCTGCGGGACAGGCTCTTTTCTTCAGAAAAAGGGAAGAGCCACCTTCGAATTTAAAACTATCCTTTCATGCTCCATATTAAAAATCAAAACACTTTGGCACATGGACGCACATTTATTTTGCAAATAGTTCAGCTTAATCATTGTATTCTGTAAATTTGCAGCTAATACAGAAATCAAGTGTTTTAATTAAGGATTCTGTATTTTTATTAATTGCACTAAGCTGTCACCATGATAAACCTTAAAAATACCATCGTAGCCGTTTCCACTGCGCAAGGAGCAGGTGCCATTGCCGTAATCCGGCTTACTGGTCCTGAAAGTATTGATATTTGCGATAAAGTATTTAAATCAACAAAAGCAGGAAAAAAACTCATTAACCAAAAAGCTCATACCATACATTTTGGTTCGCTAATGGACGATAGCATGGAACTGGACGAGGTGTTGGTGAGTATCTTTAAAGCCCCCCATTCCTTTACGGGTGAAGATACCGTTGAGGTTTCGTGCCATGGTGCTCCTTATATACAGCAAAAGGTGTTGGAACTCTTTATTAAAAATGGTGCTCAACTGGCCGCCCCCGGCGAATTTACGCAGCGTGCCTTCCTCAATGGTAAAATGGATTTATCACAGGCCGAAGCCGTGGCCGATCTGATTGCGTCTAAAAGTGAGGCCGCCCGCCGCGTAGCACTCCAACAGATGAAAGGTGGTTTTTCCAATGAACTGGTGCACCTGCGCGAGCGACTGCTCAATTTTATATCCCTAGTGGAGCTGGAACTGGATTTTAGCGAGGAGGATGTAGAATTTGCCGACCGCAAGCAACTAATAGCTTTAGTAGTTGAAGTAGAACAACTCCTCACCAAATTGATCAGTTCCTTCTCGCTGGGCAATGCCATTAAAAATGGTATCCCCGTAGCCATTGTAGGGCATACCAACGCAGGAAAGTCCACTCTACTCAACACCATATTGCAAGAGGATCGTGCTATTGTATCCGATATTCATGGTACCACCCGCGATGCCATTGAGGACACGGTCAACCTCAAAGGCATCACTTTCCGCTTTATCGACACCGCCGGCATCCGCAAGACCAGCGACGCCATCGAAAACATAGGCATAAGCCGCACCTATAGTAAGATTGGTTCCGCCACCATTGTCATCCTGATGCTAGACATCAACGATCCCGACCCTAAAATACACGAGGCCATAAGGGAGGTAAAAGAGAAAATGAATCCAGACCAAAAATTAGTTGTGGCCATTAATAAAATAGATTTAACGGACAGCAGCGAGATAAATGCCCGCTTCAGCTCCGAAAAATTCCCAGAATTATCACACCAAGATGCCATCGTACCCCTCTCGGCCAAAAAACAAATTGGTGTTGATCAACTGCTCAATGAACTGATAGAAACCGTTAACTTAAAAGCGGTAGATAACGACGAGGTAATCGTTACAAACGCCCGCCATTACGAAGCACTGCAACGCTCTCACGAGTCCATAACCCGTGTATTGGAAGGCCTACACAGCGGCATATCCGGTGACTTTTTGGCCCAGGACATCCGCGAAGTCCTCCATTATCTCGGTCAGATTACTGGTGGTGAAATACATACCGATGAGGTATTGGGCAACATCTTTAAGAATTTTTGTATCGGAAAATAGGCCACGAAAACTAAGTCAGAAGAAAGAAACTAAAGTATTGATAATCATTTGATATATCACATATTTAGGTTTTCCAATTTGTGTTCTTTACACTTTCTTTTTGCATCCTTTTACTTTACTTTTAAAGAACGAATTATCATTGATAACCTGAGTGATATCGTTAAGGGATTTTTTAAAGCCGAGGTCGAGCGACCATATTTAACACTTAGTGAAGTCCAAAAACTAGCTAATGCAGAATGCAGGATCCCCGTAATAAAAAGAGCCTTTCTATTTGCATACTTAACAGGATTACGATACTCTGACTTAGAAAAACTAAAATGGAAAGTACTAAGGGAGAACGAAGATGAATTAAGAATCATTTTTAACCAGAAGAAAACTGATGGTCTTGAATACTTATATATAAGCCAGAATGCAGAAGAGTTAATGGGAGCCAAGGGTGATCCTGACATAAAGAAATTAGAACGACAGAAACCTACACGAAGATCGTAGATGCCAAACAAAAAGAAGCAGCTAATATTATACCTGAAATCCAAATAATATGATACCTATAATGTACATTAAAATCACTTGATAAGTCGATATGAACTATCCAACTAAAAGTCTAATATCTAAAGGTCTATTATCTAACAATCTATTCTCTAGCAATCCAATAAAACTATCGAAATATTTGAAACCACCGTTTTGAGGTAGATTTATATTTTTGAAGTGCTATTGCAGTGGTATGGCATCCTTTTTCAACCAGTTCTTTAGCATAAAAGAAATCAAAAACGCCACATGTTTCGCTCGAAATTTCAATTAAGATGTCGGGTTTATGCATGGCCAAGGCCATTTGAGTGTTGCGATCAACCAATAAGTTTAATGTCCTTATTATAAGGCTTATATATCCCAAATCAAGATTATCTTCCGATGGATTGTGATGGTTTAAGTGCAATTTAAAACCGCTAAGTATTTGCTGGTATTTTGATTGAGAAGCCTCTATTTCCTCTTCCGTCAACAAGGGCTTATCCGCTGCAATGCTGGCGTTCACGTTAACAGCAACCAATATATCATTTGACATTCTTTTTACATATCCAATGGGCAAATTGTTTATTACGCCGCCATCAACCAATAAAACACCATCCTTTTTAACTGGGGTAATTACCGTTGGTATAGCAATGGAAGCTCGCAAAGCATCAAACACACTACCCGAATTAAAAACCACTTGCTTTTTGTTAATAATATCCGTTGCAGTGGCCACGAAAGGGATCGGCAGGTCTTCAATATTTTTATCTTTGATAAATTCCTTCATTTTGTTAAAAACTCTATCGCCTTTTACCAGTCCCTGCTTGCTAAAACTTAGGTCGATAAGCTGAAAGACTGTTTTCTTATCCAGACTGAGCATCCAGTTTTTAAAATCCTCCATCTTACCCAAGGCATATACCGCACCAACCAAAGCACCCATCGATGTTCCTGCGATGGAAGCAATCTGATAACCTTGTTTTTCCAGCTCCTCAATAACACCAATATGAGCAATCCCTCTTGCTCCTCCACCCGACAATACCAATGATACTTTTTGTTTCATATACTCTATAATTTATTTTTTTTGCCACATAGCCTGCCCCGAACTTGATTCGGGGGAACTCGCCATTACAATCATTACCTTCCCGCTAAGGCGGGACAGGTTATGTGAGAAACATCTCTTATGGCTCGTTTCATATTATAAATTTTATGCTTACATAATAAAACGATGGCTAAAAAAATCTTTGTGGATTTCGTAGCTGCAAATCTATCCACTGAGAAGAAACTTGCCAGTGTGCGATGTGCTGCACAAACTTCTTTAACATCAATGTTATACATCCAGGTTTCAGCGTATCGTTGCTATTTAGTAATCAGTTAAATAATCACGAATTTCTCAAAGATTTACACGGTCGTTTGCAAAGTGCGCTAGCCTTAAATAAGCACATGAATAAGATTGTTCGAGATTACCTTTTACTCCATATCCGGGTGTTTAGGTTCAAGTCCTCAACAATACTGGTAAGAAGGATTAAATATCTCAACCCGTTCATCATTCGAAATGTTACCCGATTGCGCTCGCGCTCTAAGCGCAGTGATTTCGGTAAGCAAACTCTTTTCGTGCATCATGTAACTTTTCACGGTTTCCACCAGATTGGGAATCAAATCATACCTCTTTTTCAGCATCACGTCAATGGATGCAAAAGCATTTTCTACATCATTTTTCTTTCGTACAAGCGAGTTATAGATACCTATTCCTACAAGAAGGAGAAGAGCGAAAACAACCAATAAAATAATCATATTTATTTGTTTTTAGTTTTCAACCAAAGTTGCAAATCTTATTCGATTAACCCTAATAAACATTCAAATAGAATCTGTCATTTTGCATTTCTATGCTTATGTGGCAAAAAGAAGAGGGTGAAATCCGATCAGGAATAGATAATATTTACTCAAAATGCGTTATTTAAAACACTTACAATCAGACACATAATGTTTTGTGGTGTTTTATGGCATGTCATTTGCTTCAAATAGGTTAGAAGGTAAATTCACTTAATACCTAAAGCCATGAAAAATTTAATTTCTATTTCAATCCTCACACTCCTACTTGCAACGGGGAGTTCAATCCTGGCACAGAACCAACCTAAAGAATACCTTGGACTTCCAGGTGACAACCTAAATCTATACGCTGTAATGAACCTTTTCCAGGAATCCGAAACGCTAGAGGGATTTGAAAGGGATTTGAACGACCCGGATTCAAAAATAAATAATCTGGACCTGAATGCGGACAATTATGTCGACTACATTATGGTTTCCGATTACCAGGAAGGGAACGTTCATAATATTGCACTGAGGGTAGCCATCGACAACAAAGACTACCAAGATGTAGCTGTTTTTATCGTTGAGCAATTAAGGGACGAATCAGTGCAAATACAACTGATTGGCGATGAAGCATTGTATGGGAAGAATTACATTATCGAACCGAATTATGCAGAAACCCGCAATCCTGGCTACATGGGACCAAAAGTTCAAACCAATCAAGTGAAGGTAGTAAGAACCAACTATTTTGAAGTGGCTGCCTGGCCGATGATGCGTTTCATTTACAGGCCTGATTATACCGTTTATCATTCTTCCTGGAACTGGGGCAACTACCCCTCACATTGGGTTTCATGGAGACCTTACTATTGGGATTATTACAATGGTTATCATTCAAACTGGTATCCTCATTACCATAGCTGGTATCGCCATTGCAATAATTATCGCTGGCAAGGCTATCACAACCGCTACTACAGTCATGTGAGAGTTTCCTCACCCACCGTGGTTATCAATATTAACAAAGGGCATTACCGGTCAACCTACTCACGTCCCGACCAGAGAAAGGCAGGGAAAGCTCTTTATACCAAGGAAAGATCTGGAAGGAATAGCAAGAACAGGAACAGTACAGTTTACAGAAGCCTGGAGCGTCAACCTTCTTCAGCCCGCACGATAAGTGAAAGGGGTTCATCCGTTCGTAGTGCAAGAGAAGACCGATCGGCAAGAACTGCGATAAGCAATAATAACAACCGCACCACCAGAACTGTAGGACAAACAACTGCCAAGGAACGAAGAACCTCTCCTGCTGTGAACAGCAATCGTTTCACCAGACCAACGTCAGAGCGGAAGACATCCACTACGACCCAGAGAGGGGAATCGGTTATACCAACGAGGACAAGCAGGACCACCTCAACCTATAATTCCCCATCAAATCGAAGCACCTCAGCGAGCCAGGGAAGAAAGAGTGTATCTGTGCAATCCACCACTCGCACCAGGAATAGCCAGACACCTACCTCTGTGCAGAGATCGTCAAACACGAGGAGTAGTGCATCACCATCAACATTGCAAAAATCTAATAATTCAAAATCCCCGGTAGTATCGGTTGAGCGTTCTTCCCAGAGGAGGACATCATCAATACAAAAATCGTCATCTGCTCCTGCACGCAAAGAGGCAGTTAGATCTTCACAATCCGTTTCAAGGTCATCGGCAAGTCGCAGCTCATCGCCCAAAAGCAGAACATCAACAGTGAGCAATTCAAGAAGCTCATCACCAAAGGCCACTGTTCAGAAATCAGCTTCTTCAAGATCGTCAAAACGATAACCACCAAGGTAAGTTCATCGACCAATAACAAAAAAAAAGCAAGGTTGTGAGCCGGAAAGAAGATTAAAGTCAGAAAAGCGGTAAGTCCGGGAATACAAAGAACAGCCGTTCCCGAAAAGAATAAATATAAGTGATAGCTCCAACCCAGGCTCATCCCGGGGAAGATTTAAAGCATTCAACCAGTTGACTTGTAAAGAGATAAGATGTTATTTACCTCTGTGCAAGTAAACTGGTTTTTTTAATATTACAGGTAAAGGGTGAAACAATGATGGACTCAACAATATGAAACCGAATATACGATCTTTCAAACTCAATCCGCTTAACTTGTACTAATTCAATTCGCCACGAACTACTCTATTAATTTTTGTTAAAATCTTTATGCAACTTTTGATTTAAAAGTTCTACATTAGCACCGCAAATACTTAAATATGAGCGATGAAAAATAAAAAAGATGGGGTTGGATTAGGATTATCTATTAGTAACGAACTGGCCCAAAAAATAAATGGTGTTATCGGTTTAGAGTCTGACGGAAAAACAGGGAGCACCTTTTGCGTAACTATTTATGCCCATATAAGTAAGCATCCAGATTCAGGTAAGAACAACCGCACGCAACTACAAAAGACGAACACATACGTTAGATTAGAAGAATGTATGAATACTAATTAATAACTGCCATAAGTTTGGTATTTTATTAGGAGCACCATTTAAACATAAAAATTTGCCCTTCAATCTAAACTTTTTCAGGGTCTTTTTGTTTTCCATACATATTTTAAACTATACAAAATGAATAAAACAGATTTAAAAGTAACCTTTGCCGGAGGCCCAGTGACCATCGTTGGAAACCAAATAAAAGAGGGCGATAAAGCTCCCGATTTTACAGCTTTAAATAACAAACTTGAGCCTGTTAAGCTATCTGACTTTGACGGCAAAGTGAAGATTCTTGTTATATATCCTTCCATTGACACTGGCGTATGTGCCAAGCAAAACCGCCACTTTAATCAAGAGGCCAACAAACTGAAAGATACGGTTGTACTTTCCATATCCTGCGACTTACCCTTTGCACAAAAACGCTTTTGTGCTGCAGAAGGCTTGGATAATATCATCACCCTTTCGGATCATAAAAACCTTGATTTTGGAGGCAAATACGGATTTGTGATTGAAGAGTTAAGGTTGCTCACCCGTGGCACCGTAATTATTGATAAAAAAGGAACGGTAAAATATGTGGAGTATGTACCCGAAATAACCGACGAACCTGATTACGAAAAGGCACTATCAATAGCTAAAGGATTGGTATAAATATAACAACTTATTAAACTAAGAAAAACCAGTGGGTATTATTTTCACCTACTGGTTTTTTATTAATCACTATTTACAGGGATTTAAAATCAATAGCAAAATGTTCGCTACAAGTGCTTTGTATACTTTGTTGGATGTGGTCGATATTTGTAGCTTATTGAGTTTATAATATTTATGGCTATCTTTATTTTTTATCGTAAAAAATGCCTAAGCTCTCGCTAAGGAAAGTAAAAACAATCGTAAAAAGCGATAAGGTGTTTTATTTAGAGCGAAGAAAATTTAAATGAGATATTTAATATCCCACCATATGGAACGGTACATTCAACAACTCATCAATGATATCCATAAGGCTACTTATCATATAAGACCGCCGCACGAGCTCTGGATTAATTCCGAAGCTGATCCTCAGGATGAGTTGGAGCTCGAAGATATGTCGCACGTGGAGAAATACTTGTACGGCGAAGAAGAACCTATATCTTCCATAACGGGCATTGATTACGAAGCCCTCCCTCCTAGCGAAAAACTGACCAAGGAACAAAAAGAACTTTTGGCCTCTGAATTAGAAAGATTGTTAGATTTTTTTCATTTCGAGCTTGAATTCCCCATAGATTATCCTACTCACCTGCGATACTCGTTCATTAAAGATTTTTGGGAAGAAAGCCATGTACCCATGTCCTTTGGTACCAACCACATTGAACTGTGCGATTATGAACGTGAGGGCTGTCCTTTTGAGGATACTGCAACACTTGCGACGAGATAGAAGCCCAAATGAAGTACGATGAGGAAACTGCCGGAAACTCCCACACCAACATTGATTTTGACATCGACGATCTTTTACCTACACCTGAAGAAATAGAGCGATGGGCCAGAAATAGGGAGGAAATCGATCCGGAAGATATTGATCCAAAAAGGAATGATTTGGCCCCTCTATTTGATGATGAGGAAGATGGTGGCGATTACTTCCTTATAATCAGCGGCTTTTATAACGACGACGGCACAAAAATAGATCCCGATTCGGTGCCCATCCCCGGATTATGCGTCATCTGCAAAAAATATCAATTAGACGAATGGGACGAGAACATTCTATGCACCCTGAACCGCAACAACCAACGCGATAGCGATGATTTTAAATGTGGTGCATTTGTGAAACTATGAGCGATTTTGATCCGTTTGCTTTTTTTTGCCAAGGTTATTAAATGGTAAAGCTCGCAATTACCGCGTCTGATGTTTCGTTCGTTAAGCTTACGACACAGTTTTACCATGTTCGCATAAAGCTTTAGCGGTTGTGAAGCGGCAGCGTATCGTCGGAGAAAGCTACTCTACTGTGGAGCGTGGCTATTTCTATTCTGCAAAACCCAAATATAACTTTATATCAAAGGCTGTTCCTTCTTATTTGAAGATTTGTAAGGTTTTTATCTAATGTTCCCTAATTCATGAGCTATTGCACGAAAACAACAAATTAGCTAGAACATCCAAAAACATCTCTTGCATGTCCATAAAATTTAATAACTCATAAAACATGAGCTCTCCACTAAAATTTGTACTTTTACCCCTATTAATTTAACAACGATTTTACCATGAAGACAATAAAATTTATTTTAATCGCTCTTGTAGCTATTCCTTTTTTTAGCAGTTGCGGCTACAATACAATGGTTGAGAAACGTGAAGCTGTAGATGCGCAATGGGCACAGGTCGAAAACGTTTATCAGCGTCGTGCCGATCTAATTCCTAACCTGGTTAATACGGTAAAGGGCTACGCCGCTCACGAAAAAGAGACTTTAGAAGGCGTTATTGAAGCACGCAGCAAAGCTACCTCGGTAAATGTAAATGCCGAAAACATGACAGAAGCATCCATGAAGCAATTTCAACAAGCGCAAGAAGGTCTTTCATCTGCCTTATCACGCCTGATGGTTGTGGTGGAGCGTTATCCGGATTTAAAGGCCAATCAAAATTTCCTGGAACTTCAATCACAACTGGAGGGAACAGAAAACCGTATTACGGTTGAGCGAATGAAGTTTAATGAAACCACACGGGGTTACAACACTTATATTGCTAAGTTTCCAAGAAACTTTATTGCCGGTTGGTTCTCATTTACTAAAAAGCCATACTTTGAAGCGGCTGCAGGAGCATCGGAAGCACCCAAAGTTGAATTTTAAAAAAAATAATAATTTATGCCAGACATCATTAATAAAATCGATCGCCAGCGTTTAAAAGCAGCTATTCAAAAAGCTGAAAAGAATACCTCTGGTGAGATTCGGGTTCATATTGAAAATAACTGTCCTGAGGAGCTGATGGACAGAGCAGCTTTTCTGTTTGAAAAACTTGAAATGCATAAAACTGAATTACGAAATGGTGTTCTGTTTTACTTAGCCATGAAAGATCGGGTTTTTGCAGTTTTAGGCGATGCAGGAATTAACAGCAAAGTTCCTGAGGGTTTTTGGAACAATATAAAAGAGGAGATGACTGCTTTATTTAAAAACGACAATCCCATAGGTGCTATTGAAACAGGTGTTTTAATGGCTGGTGAGCAGTTAAAATCACATTTCCCGTATCAATCTGATGATGTGAACGAATTGTCGGATGAAATTTCTTTTGGAAAGTAAAAGGTTCTATGAAGAGGTTTTTAAAAGTAGAACGGTTTATAAAAAGAATCAGCAAAAATTGAGTTTATGAATTTAAAAAAAATAAAAGCACCTGATTTTAAGATTGCATTGGTAGTGGCTGCATTATTAATCACTTTTTCATCAAGTGCCGATAATTTACCAGAACGTCCCAATCCACCACGATTAGTAAATGATATGGCTGGCATGTTCGATCCAAGTCAGGCAGAGGCCATGGAGCGTTCATTGGTTCAGTTCAGTAACGAAACCAGTACACAAGTGGCCGTAGTTACACTTACTGATTTGGAAGGCTACGACGCAGGAGATTACACCTTCCGGCTGGCAGAAAAATGGGGCGTAGGTCAGAAGGGCAAGAACAACGGGATTCTCATTCTGGTTAAGCCAAAAACACAAGACTCCCGTGGCCAAGCGTTTATTGCTACCGGATATGGTATTGAAGGAGCCGTACCCGATGCAATTGCCCGTCGCATTGTGGAAAATGAGATGATTCCGCAATTTAAGTCCAACAATTATTACGCGGGAATAAATGCCGGTATTAAAGTAATTATGGAATTAACGCGTGGCGAGTACACTGCAGAAACGTATGCTAAAAAAACATCTGGAAAATCTGGCGGATCGGTATTTTTTGTGATATTTATTTTTGCTGTCATAATTATTAGCATAACGCGTAGAGCACAAAAAACAAACAACTCTTCCATTGGACGAAATCTTCCTTTTTGGATGCTATTAACCATGCTCGGATCTTCGGGACGTCATTCCGGCAGCTGGGGCAACTTTAACTCTGGAGGAGGAAGCTTCGGTGGTGGCGGAGGCGGTGGTTTTGGCGGCTTTGGTGGCGGCAGCTTTGGCGGTGGTGGCGCTGGAGGGAGTTGGTAAAAATCACATACTTAATTAGTGGCTATAAGAAAACGCCAAATACTGCGTTATTCTCATCTTGAAAACAGTCATTTACAAAAGTAAACTCCTTGGCTTTCAAGATTTCAAAAGCCTTGTCTTTGGCGTTTTTTATCGAGCCACACAAAACTATCCGAGTTTTCTTAGAAGCACTAATTAGATAGTATAAAGTTGGGCTAAAGCCCGGTGTGAATGCCATAAGCTACCCCAAGCTAAAGCTTGGGGCTAGTCAAGAATTTTCTAAACAAACCACCTTTTTATAATTAGGCACAGCATTCATGCCGTCTAACAATGCGCACCGTGAATCGGTTTTAACCGAAACATAAGTTTTGAGTATTCTAAATTTATAATTTACCGAATCATTCAATAATCGCTATGTAAGTCTTATATTTTTTCATCTGTCTATAATTTGTCTTTAAAGGTCAGATGGAACTCGCCATATTATTCATCCCCCTCCCTAAGGCGGGACAGGTTGTGTGTTAGTATCCTCTCTTGGCTCGTTTCATATCCTATATCTTGCTTTAATAGTTGATATTAAGCATTTTACTACTTATCCATAATCAAAAAAAGCCCGGCAATTGCCGGGTTTTTTTTGATTATCTTACTTCCTACCATCTACGGATAAGTCACCGTTCCATAACTATTTATAGCCGCTTGAGGAATATTGGCATTGTATTGCTTGTTAATGGCTCTGATAAACTCATTGGCGATAATGGCAGAGCCACGGGCTGTTGCATGAATTCCGTCCAATGAAAATACGCCTCCTGTAACAAAAGTAGATGAATACTTATTTCCATCGAGTATAATGCCATCGGTACTGCTAATATTTTTCATCAAGGCATTCAAATCAACAAAGGCAAATTTGTATTGGTTAGCTATGCTTTTTATAGTTTCGTTATACGCCTCTGTTGCTGATTTAATGGCCGCCAGCTCCTGAGCATCCAATACATATTTGGCCTCCAATGGTTTATCAAGAGATTGGCCAGCACCTGTTTGCAATGCGGCAGCAGCAGTTAATAATACCTTTTCACCTGGCTGCAATTGTCGCATTCCTCCGGGTGCGTCCCCATCTACAATCACCAATGGTTTAAAGCCATCGGATAAAATATAACTAAAGAAAGGTAAGGCCTCAATATCGGGTATGTTAGCAATTACGCCTTTGGTTCCTGTGTCGGTGAATAATTGAGAAACTATTGTACCCATTGAATTTGCAAATTGGAGTGGCGAAGTAGGTGCACCAATCTCTCCACCTCCAAGCGCAAAACCCAAAACATCATATATTCCAATCCATAACGAAACAAAGGTTGGATCTTGAACCAACGCATCTATTAAAACGCTTGTAGTTTGGTTACTTGAAAACCGGCTAAAAAATGGATTTCCACCTGCTGCAGGAGCTAACAAACTTGCAGCTATAGCACCGGGAACTCCCAAGTTATGTGCAGGAGCTGAAGCATCATATATCTTTTCAGCAAAAATTGCCATATCACCAGTTCCTGGTAATGGGGTTATGGAGGTGTCTTGTGTATTCGGATTTATTAGCATTTTCAACTGATAATAGCCAATACCTCCACTCCCAACACTACCGTTCGACTTCACCAAAGGTTGGTTAAAGCCGTTGTTACCAACCATGGCCAACTGCTCAGCAATAATGTTGGGGAAACTACTTTCTTGACCTCTTCGACCTAAAGCTCCATCGGTATATCCGGCGGTATATGAATCACCAAGAGCTACATAGGTTGTAAAATCGGCCTCACCATTTGAAGGCTTAAAATCTTTGTATTCTACTTCGCACTGCGTAAACAACAATACACATAGAAACAATACGCTATATTTAATTTTTTGCATCATCTTATTTTTATCTGATTCAATACTGATAATTTATGATTTGTTTTGTTTAAAATGAATAGGTGACACCTATACCCGGGATAATAGCTCTACTGTTATAAGTGCCATAAAAATTAGCGGGTTGGTATCCGGCATCGCGCTCTATACCTGTAATATACAGAAACGAAGCATCTACACTCCAATTATTCGTTAGCATATACGATGCGCCCAATGACATTCCTATTTTGTTCATTCCAGGAGTTTCAGGGTTTACGTAATCGTCGGAAATTGGAGTCTCGTCATAATAAGCTCCTGCCCTCACGATTAATTTTTCGCTGAGCACGTATTCCGCACCCAAACGATAAATTAATGTATTTTCGTATTTCCTGGGGTTGTAGGAATCTTGTAACTGTGGTGTATTAGGCTCAAAATCAAAAACCAACTCCTGGTAAGCATCCCAAAAAACATATTGCAAGTCAGCTGCCAAAGTCAATTGTTGGTTCACTTTAATCGCTGCACCAAAAGTAAGGTTGGCGGGTAAAGGCAACTCTGCATCAAATTTAGTATCGGATGGAAAAGCACTGGACAAGGCTGAAGTAACAGTAAAATCAGCATCTCCATCCTCCATTTCCATAGCTACTTTCGAGCGGTAATTAACGCCAAGCGACAGTGCATCACTGGCTTGGTAATACAATCCTGCGTTGTAGCCAAAGGCCGTAGTCGATCCTTTAAGATTTACATGAGCTTCTCCATCAGGTCCCGTTACGGGCAAAGCTTTATTTAAATCTACGCCTCCTAAAACAATCATTGCCCCAGCACCAAAACCCAATTTATCATTTATTTTAAACGACAAGGTAGGCTGTACAACAATAGCTCGGAGCGATATATCCTGAATCAGGTATCTACCATCCCAATCCTCGTTCCAGGCTAGCGAATTACCGAAAGGTGTGCTTACGCCCAAACTGGCCACAAACCTATCCGACAGACGCGCTGCACCATAAAAATAAAATGGGGTACCCGTGGGACTTTCCGTTTCTGTTTGGTAAGTGGAATTTAACTTAGAAAAGGTAACATTAGAAAATACCCCACTACCACCAAGGGTAAAATCATAATCTTTTTGCATTAAACCCAATGCTCCCGGGTTAAAGTGTACCGAAGAAGCACCAAGCATTAATGCCGTTCCGGTATGTCCCATTGCCGTATTCTTTTGACTTTGAACATTTACCTGGTATCCCTCGGCGTAGCTGTTTACAGCCATTGTTGCAAGTAAAACTGCAATAAAAAATTTATTCATCTCATTTAAATTAATTGAATTGTATCATTTTTTTAAAAACGATGCAACGTACTAACAAAATCTTTTTTCGCTGTAAAGATTGGTATAGATATTCGCCGAAGGATGGATAATTACATCTTTCAAATAAAATGTTCATATTATCGAAAATAGGATGTTTGCTTTATAATTATTTAATCGTATTATGCACGACAAATCCAATAATTCAAAGCTGAAATATTATCATACCCAAAAAGGGAAAAGAAGTGTTAGCATCTGAAAGAAGAATAAATATTACAATTTTTAGTCTCTGTTCGGTTTATCTCTAATTCAGAATTACCTATAAGTCATTGCAAAAAATTACCTAATAAACTTCTCCCGTCGCTGCAGGTTAATTAAGCCCCATAATATGGCCACAACCGATACTGTTATTATAATCAGGCGGTTTTGTAACAACATGGTTTGATATAGCGTTTCGCTTATTTTGTTGGGTGCAGCAAAGGGGTTTAAAAATACGTTCCATTTAGATTGTCCCATGGTACCATGCAAAAACCAAAGCAATAAGCCTGAGATAACCATTACCACGGCTGTACCGTTACCGTTTTTAACCATGGTGCTAAACAAAAAGCCCAAAGTGCCAAAAACTAATAACACAACGGTAAGTTGAGCGCCCATTTCAATAACAGGTAAATCGACCAATAAAAAGTTATTGAATAGTGCAAGTATCGTGACAATTGCAAATACCATCACAAAAATAATGGACAGCCTTACCAGCCATACTTTATAGCGGTAGTTGGGAATGCCAAAAAGTATTTCGAGAATCCGAGCATCTTCGTCGTTTTGGATGCCAAACACAGTAGGGAAGAACATGAGCAGAATGCCGGGAAAAATAAGTTGGTAATATACATCGTCCACCCCAATTTGACTGTCCGAAAACAAAGCAATACCGGTAATCAACAGATAAAAAAGAAGGGATGCCCCGAGAAAATAGACAAAGCGGTTACCGAAAATAATTTTTAGGTTGTATTTGATGATATGTAGTAAGTTGGTCATTTTATTTAGAGATTTTGAGATTATTAGATAAGAGACTGTTAGATAAGATATTATGGATTAAACTTAAATTTTTGGGCTAAAGCCCAATGTATCTACTACGAAGTTCCCCAGGCTAAAGCCTGGGGCTAGTTATGAATGATATAAACAAAATACTTTTTTTTAACTAGGCACGGCATTCATGCCGTGCAACTTTACGTAGCGTAAATCGGTTTTAACCGAAACATAAATTTTGGATACGCTGAATTTAGCCCAAAACTTTAAAACGC
>JAGXIP010000048.1 GCA_024635585.1 Saccharicrinis sp.
CTGTTCTTAGAGAAAACACAAAAGAAAAGATTCATAGGGAGGTAAGAGAAGCTATTTCAGAATCTCTTGCTGGAGATTCTAAGATTGATGTTCCGATATGGAATAAAGTGCTTCAATTGGAGGTTTAAATTCCTTATGTAATCGATGTAAAACGGTTAATATATTAGCCATTTTGTTTTAATGTAGCTATATTTAGCTTATATGTTAGCTATATGTATTCAATAAATCCAATACCATACCAAATTGCTAAAGAATTAACTTCACGCCATAGAGGCTTACGCAAGCAATTGAAGCTATCTAAGCAGAACTTGCAGAGCGATCAGGTGTATCTCTAGGGAGTTTGAAGCGATTTGAATCTACAGGTCAAATATCTTTGGAGTCGTTACTAAAATCGGCTCACCTCCTTGATAGACTAAATTATTTTGAACCAGTCATTCAACCTCAAGAAGATATCAATAAATTAGAGCGGCTTTTTATTACTAAGCCATAAATTAGGGTTTTAACATAGGTAATACATAAAAGAATATTTTCAGTTGTGATGCTCAGGCCTCCACCTGAGTTATAATAGGCTTTTCCCCAACAAGGGTGCTGAGCACCCTAATTGGGGAAAAAGATTAATGAAAAAAATGGTGGTAAATATCGCATATTGCGACATTTACTCTAAAACGACCTGTTTTTAATACAAATCCTTAATCTTCTCCATATTTTTTTGAATCAAAGCTTCTGTCGTTCGAGCATATCGCTGAGTCATTTTTGTATTTGAATGACCCAAGGTTTTTGATACAACCTCCAAGGGCATGTTATTTTCCAAAGCAACAGTTGTAGCAAAGGTGTGTCTGGCTGTATGCGTAGATATTGGTTTAGCAATGCCACAAATAATACCAATCTCTTTTAGATAAGCATTCATTTTTTGATTGCTCAAGACGGGGAGCACAGCATTCTTTTCAATGAGTTCTGGTTCGCTTTTGTATTTAGCTATTAATTTTTTTGCGGCTTCAATTACAAAAATGGTACTCATCTGATCGGTTTTGGTACGCTTTTTATGTATCCAGGTTATTCCTTTGCTGTCGGTTGATATATGTTCTCTTTTTAATGATTTAACATCCGAGAATGCCAATCCGGTAAAACAGCAAAAGACAAAAACATCACGAACTTGTCGTAAACGTTCCATGTCTATTTTCTTATGGATTACAGTATCCAATTCTTCCTTGGAGAGATAAACAGCATCAACAGGCTTTAATTTGAATTTAATAGTAGCAAAAGGATCTTTGTTCATCCAACCATTGGCTAGCGCAATTCTTACTATCTTTTTGAAGTTCTTTAAATACTTAATGGCTGTATTGTGGGCGCATTTGCGTTCTGTTTTTAAGTACAACTCATAATTACGTACAAATTGATGGTTCAGGTCTTCCAAAGCCATGTCTTCGCGCTTATATTGCCACCGTATAAAATCCTTAGTATGCATATAGGAGGTTTCATAGCGTTGCACTGTATCCGGAGCAAAATCAATTCCACTTAGCTTTCTGGCATTGTCGTTATGCTCTTGGAATACTTTTAGGATTGTTCGTCTGGTTTCTTTTTTGCCAATTATCTTTTCTTTAATGATTCTTGGAGTAACCTGCTGGTTATCCATAGTCATAAAATCAAAATAAGAATGAATTTTAGATCTGTGAAGTTCAATGAGCTGATTGATTTTCTCAGCTTGATCAGAATTACCTTTGGCTATTTGTTTAGATTCATTCCATTGCTTAGGTAGGATGCTTTGTTTTAATGCATACTCATCTCTTTCCTTGTTAATGATAATTCTGATGAAGATGGGAGCTTCTCCGTTTTTAAGCAATTTTGTCTTCTTGATAAAGAAGTTGATTTTGATGGTTTCAAGTCCACTCATAATAATAAATTTTTGGTGTTAAAATTATTTTTATGAGTTCATTTTGTAACGATATAAAACCGAGTAATAGAGCGCAATACAGAGTTTTTTGATCTGCTTCTGGTGGACTAAAAATGGTAAAATCTAAGTCCACCAGAAATCCACCTAAAAACTGCGTTTTATTGCTTTTTTTTGCACACTTTTGCGCATAAAAAAACCCTGTAAGTATTGACTTACAGGGTTTTACTTTGAATTGCTTTCGCACTCAGCGGAGAGAGAGGGATTCGAACCCCCGGTACCTTGCAGTACAACGGTTTTCAAGACCGCCGCATTCGACCACTCTGCCATCTCTCCTGAACTTTTATATCTTACCCTTAGCGTGTCCTTGCTGCTATTTGGGCGTGTATCTCTTTTGATAACGGCTGCAAATGTATAGCATTTTTTTGAACTGCAAAAATAAAAATGAAAAAAATACAAACTTTAATTCAGTGCTTTGCATAAGTTGTTTTTTAACAGTTGGATAGGCCTTTTTATCACAAACATTAAAGCATTGAAGTCTATGATGTGTACACATGCAAAACAGCTGCTACTTATTTAAATCCACCTTTACTTTAACCAGTAAAAAGGTAAATCTATCAAAGAGATTACATAGTATGACCTATATTCTTATTAAAGTAGAGATTTATTCATACATTTGACGGTTGAAAATTAAAACCTATTATGATCATACCAAACCAAGAACCCGAACAACAGAATCTATAAAGTGATATTAAATAACATACAAACAACCTATTTTTAAATTTGATGGTTGTACACCTAAAAAAGATAAAGCAAATGCAGAATACAAGTGTTGTTCTTTATGTTGATGACGAACCAATAAACTTAAAACTATTTGTGATCCTATTTCGGAGTGTGTACAAAATCATCACTGCCCAGTCGGGTAATGAAGCTTTGGCTCTGTTAGAAGAAAACCCACAAATTAATTTAGTGATTACCGATATGAAAATGCCGGGCATGAATGGTCTGGAATTCGTGAAAATTGCGCGTAGCAAATATCGTGAAATTCCGTTTTTTCTTTTATCGGGATATGGTTTGACACCGGAAATAGAAAATGCCTTAAACGATCAATTAATAGATGGATACTTTCAGAAACCCATAAATAAAGCACTAATTGTAAAAGAATTGGAAAACCATTTAAATTATTGCTGATTGGCCAACTAATACTTATTAGTTAATTTTGGCAATTTAGATATTAACAAACAAAAAGACTGTGTCCACTAATGGCAACACAGTCTTTTTAGTTTTGAGTGGCGTTAATAGCGATTATTTACTTCTTCAATATCTTATCCAGCACAACATCTTTACTTAGCTTTTTTGTACAGAAAAACCAATCTTTACAATCCAATTCACTGTCTTCCATTCTTTCTTGTGCAGTTCCACACGATCCGGCAGGCCCAACAATTACATCATCACCCGGTTGCCAGTCGGCAGGGGTAGCAACGCCAAATTCATCGGCGGCTTGCAAGGCTACAACCACACGGTAGAGCTCGTCAAAGTTTCTACCCAAGCTTAGTGGATAATAAATAATAGCACGGATTATACCTTTAGGATCGATAAAAAACACAGCCCTTACCGCTTTGGTAGTATCCTCATTGGGTTGAATCATACCGTACTTTTTGGCTACGTTCATCGAAATATCTTCAATCAATGGGAATTTCACTTCCACATCCTTCATGCCTTTGTACTCAATTTTTTCTTTGATCGTACGTAACCAGGCAATGTGGCTATACAGTCCATCAATAGAAAGACCAACGAGCTTGCAGTTGGCTTTTGCAAACTTATCTTCCATAGTAGCAAAGGTCATAAATTCTGAAGTACACACTGGCGTGAAATCGGCAGGGTGGCTAAATAAAATTACCCAGTCGCCTGCATAATCCTTCGGAAAGTTAATGTCCCCTTGGGTAGTAACCGCTTTAAACTCTGGTGCTGGATCGCCAATACGTGGCATGCTCACCACTTCTTGCTCTACATTTTGTTGTTCCATGATCGTAAATTTAATTAGTTAATAATAGTTTGTTATTTATAGGTATGCATAATTTAGATGAAATTTAATACAAATGCAAGGAAAAAATAGCGGAGAGCAGACAGGGAATAGCGGATAGCGGAAAGCTAATAGCTAATGGCTGATGGAGAATAGCTGATGGCTAGTGGCTGTTAGCTAGTGACTAGTGGCTAGTGGCTAGAAATTAGGAGTTAGGGGGTTAGGAATTAGGAATTAGGAATTAGGAGTTGGGGTTAGGAAATAGGAACTAACAACTAAGAGCTAGGAGCTAGGAGCTAATGGCTGATGGAGAATAGCTGATGGCTAGTGGCTAGGAATTAGGAGTTAGGGGTTAGGAGTTAGGAGTTAGGAAGTTAGGGGTTAGGGGTTAGGGGTTAGGAATTTAGGAGTTAGGAATTAGGAATTAGGAATTAGGAATTAGGAGTTGGGGTTAGGAAATAGGAACTAACAACTAAAAACTAGGAACTAGGAACTAAAAGCTAACAACTAAGAGCTAGGAGCTAGGAGCTAATAACTGATGATAGATTACCAACAAAAACATATCCTGCAAAAAACGACATTATTTCTTTATTTCCTTTTTATTCTCCCAATACTCGGGCAGCGAACGGTAAATAGCGGATTGAATTTTGGTGCGCACGCCATCGGTGATCAGCTTTTTATTGTATTGGTCGGGATGCACGCGGTTAGATAGGAAGATATAAATCAAATCATATTCGGGATCAACCCAAACCAAGGTTCCTGTAAAGCCCGAATGACCGTAGGAAGCAGGTGAAGCCTCGTGGCACGAAGGCCCCGAAACTTCCGGATCGAGCACTGGCTTGTCAAAACCCAGGCCTCTGCGGTTTCCTTCTTTATAAACGGAAGTAAATAGCTTGATGGTGCTTGCATTGATATATTTTTCGCCGCCATAAGATCCTTTATATAGATACATTTGCAGCATCTTAGCCAAATCGGGTGCCGAGGCAAACACCCCGGCATGTCCGGCCACCCCACCCAGCATGGCAGCACCCGGATCGTGCACATAACCATGTATCAACTCTTTACGAAATGCTACATCATTTTCGGTAGGTACAATATCCTTTTTGCTAAACCTGTCTAAGGGCTTATAAAGCATACGATCAGCTCCCAGAGGCTTATAAAAAGTATTTTCTACAAATGAATCGAGGGATATATCTGATTTTTTTTCGATGATATCTTTTATATAGTAATACCCCAGGTCGCTATACATATACTTTGGGTTTATCTGTACCTGCAAGGTATCTATGGCCATACGCATTGAATCAACAAAGGCCCTGTTCATCACCAGCTCGCTGCTCACTTCAATGTCGAAATTGCCTGCCTTGGTATGCCTAAATATATCCTCCCTATAACGGGCCGTTTTGTTCATGTAAAGCCTTGTATCTAACTTCAAATTGAACTGGCTCGAATATTTAAATCCGTATATTTCACCAATGAGTTTACTTTTATCAATGGCACGTATGTAAAAGGGTATCCACGACTGCAAACCCGCTTGATGCAACAGAATATCATCTAAACGCAAACTGGCTTTGTTGGTGGCTTTTAACCGCGGCAGCAAGTACCCCAGCTTATCATCTAATTTAACCTTTCGTTCATCGTACATTTTCATCACTGATGGTACCGAAGCCATAATTTTAGTAACGGAAGCTATGTCGTACAGGTCGGAGGTGGACACATGCTGCTTTTTGTCGTAAGTATGGTAACCAAAGGCTTTGTTATAAATTACATCGCCATCCTTTACTACCAGCACGCAGCAACCCGGCGTAGCCCTTTCTCTAATAGCTTTATAGGCTAGCTGATCGATAAGTTTAAGTGTGTCGGAGAGCGCTATTTCGTAGGCAGGAGCATAACCCAACCTGCATTTTTGTGTAAACTCACCCACTCCAAACGAGAACTGCTTATTGATATTTTGTGCCAGGATTCCTTGTGCACTCACGCCTCCAAAAACAATTTGTGCCGCAATTTCCTGAGCCATATCGTTGGTATCGTATGATAATAATACCGCTTTAAAAAGTTGCGCATCAGGTAAAGAAGCCAATCCGTTACCCGAACCAAAATGCACCAGAAGTAAATCGGCCGAAGACGATAATTGATGCAACACGGCATACAACATTTTATTTTCCTCTTGTTCGAGCCAATCGCCATTTACACCTACAATTACCGTATTAAAACCCTCAACATCCTTTTTAACCCTGTTCAACTGTTCCAAATTAGACATTTGATCTACCCTAAAATGTGTTATAGCAGCATATTCCGACATGGTTTTTTGAAAAACTGATTCATCTTTAACCCCAATATGTACCGATGCAATTGTACGCTGTGCCAATTTGTTAAGGGGGATTGTATTTTTATTTTGAAGTAATACCGCTCCTTTTTTATAAAAGCCTCGCACAAGGTTTTTTACTTCCTGATCAAATGTTAAATATTCGTTTGTTGCAGGTTTATGCTTTAACAACTCATTCATCCGCAATCGTTTTTTACAACTCTGTTCCAACACGTTAAGCGGCAATATGGTGTTTTCGAACAGCCTTATCAAGGTGTTGTAATCCTCGTCAATCTTATCGGTAAAAATTAGGCCTCCTTGTTGCAATATGGTTTCTAGCGTAGGATTCTCATATTCTTTTAACAATTTCTGTACATTTTTCCAATCCGACCCACCTACATATGCTACCGCCTCCTTTGCACTTATGGTTGCACCTGCAGAACTACCGTGCTGCGATAGTATGTTCTGTGGCATCTTATAAAGCTTAGTCTGAAAAAACTTACTTACCCTATCTTTATCCGTAAAAGGTACAACCAAACGGCCAATAGGCTCTAAAAAAAAGTCGCTTGTTTTAGTACTTTCATCCTTAAACAAAAGAGAATAGGGCGATTGCATGCGGAAGTACACACCGTCGCCTTTTTTTCGTAAAAGCAAGTTGCTAAGCTGATTTTTAAGCTCCCCATTATTTCCGTTTAAAAAAGCCGACCGCATCAACATATCCGACACCAGTGGCGATGTACCATCATCAGCGCTAAGGATTTTGTCCATATTTAGCCAATTACTCCTTGAATCGTGCTTTTTAGGTATATCATCTATCAACGGAGAAATCAAAATAGACTTTACTTTTTGTTCTATACTCAAGCCCTTGTACAATGAATCTATTTTTGATTCGTTCACAAAAGTCTGACTACTTACCTGAACATGCCAGGTGGTTATTAAAATGATGATACAAATATATTTGGTCACGCTGTCTTCTGTTTTTAACCGTCCGTTCATGAAACGTTGTAATACGCTCAAAATTACATGTAATCATAGGATATATAAGAAAATAATGCAACGTTTTTTATTTACCCCCTTAAAATTGTGCGAATGTATAATTGTACCTGTTTTTTTTGGTAAATCCACCAACAAAGATTATTTTAGCCCCGCAAATTATTAGTATTTGTTACATTTATGACGCACTATGAACGAAAACATAAGTAGTTCTCTAAACCAAAATTGGGGAGATAAAGTTATCCTTGTTGTTGAGGATGTAGATACCAACAAAATATTTTTTGATGCTGCACTCCGCAAAACGAATGCAAAGATTCTTTGGGCCAAAGATGGCCAGGAAGCTGTTGAAATGTACAAAGAAAATCATATTGATTTGGTATTAATGGATCTTCAGCTGCCAGTTATGGATGGTTACACTGCCACGCGGGAGATAAAGAAAATTGATGCTGTAGTGCCAATCATCGCCCAAACAGCACATGTTATGTCGGGCGAAAGAGAAAAATGTTTAGAGGCAGGCTGCGACGATTATTTGGCAAAACCTATTCGACTACAAATTTTAATGGAAACTTTGTCGAAATACCTCAATAAGTAAATTGATATTAGAATCAAGATACAAAGGCTGCAATATTTTATATTGTGGCCTTTTTTTGTACCCGTTTCTATATGGCAAGGAATACAACCACCCCGTCTGCTGTGTACTGAATTTTTCAGGATGGTTAAATTTCACCGTTGTAAACTAGCACTTTTGCTTGAGGTGAAATTACGAGACTTTAAAAATGTGGTGTTTATCTTCGCAGGCGGCTCTTCCCTTTCCCTTTTTTGAGGGGAATCGGCTATGTGTTGCATTTTTCCAAGCTCTGACTTTTTTTATAACGATAAAAAGCCGTAATGCTGGTGGCAAAACGGCTTTTCACTGTTTGTTTGAAAATGTATCTCGTATGAGTTTATACTATATTATTCGGCAACTACTTCAAAGTTAACCTCCACTTTCACCTCGCGGTGAAGTTTTACAGTTGCCACATATTTACCAATCTCTTTCACTTGGTCTTCTTTAATAGAGATATTCTTGCGCTCAACCTCGTAA
>JAGXIP010000049.1 GCA_024635585.1 Saccharicrinis sp.
AGCTTTCATAGTTGATGACGCCATCAATCAGTGAGATGCCACCTTTTTCGGGTGAACCTGAAAAAATATTTCCGTCTGATTTTTCAATGTAAAAACCCACGATGGTCACTGGAAGACCCATTCGGTCAATCCTAAAAACTTCTTTCTTTTGGCCAATAAAAGTGGCTCCCGCAATCATGGCATACTTCTGTTGTGTTCCGTTGTCGTACACAAAAGCATGATCACCGCCAATCACCTCAACGTTGTAGCTTCCACCACCTTGACCCACGGCTCCATGAAACCCGGCAAAGGCTCCGTCTGCCAATACCGTGACATCCTCAATGGTAGAACCTTGAGCTCCCGAGAACCGCACACCTTCTGCTCCGGCATAACCGCGAACATCAATAACAAAATTCTTCAAAGTTGAATTGTAGAAAATATTCGATTGCTCCTTCATAGGATCTGTGCTCAGGGTTTGCCCATTCTTAGACCACAGCCAGATCAATGGTTTTGGACTAGCTGGGTTTTTATATCCATTACCCGACCCGGTTAGTTTAATCACCGGCCTTGGATTTCGTTCTCCCACCAGGGTAATTGGATACCGTATATCGCTGAATTCCTTTGTAGCACCTGCCCATAGCGGCCGGGTTTCCATCATTCCTGTGATGGTATCATCCACCAAATAAGTTCCGGAGGGGAAATAACAGGTTAACTGACAATCCCGGGCTGCCCGGATGGCCTCATTGATTTGTTGGGTAGATATTTGGGTACCTGTATGGTCAGCTCCATATAAAGTGACATCCAGGTAACCCAGTTTAAGCATTTCATTGTTTGGATCGATCCCCTCGGGAATCTTCATTTCAAGATCCTGGGTAATTTGGGCCTGGACCGAAAAAACAATTAGAAACAAACACACTAAAACATTTGTAAATTTTTTCATAGTCTTTAATTGACTGTTAATTCTACCGATTGAAGATCTGTATCCCGTGATGAAGACCCGGTCATAATTGTAAATCCCCCGGGTTCAACTACAAAATCCATATCCTGATTATAGAATCCTAAAGAAGAGTAAGGGACTGAAAAGGAAACATTTTGCGATTGGCCGGGTTTTAAGCTTATTCTTTTGTAGGCTTTAAGTTCTTTGACCGGCCGGGTAACCGATGCAAAATTATCACGAATGTAAAGCTGTACGATCTCATCACCAGCAACAGAGCCCGTGTTTTGAACTTTGACAGATACCCTGATGCTATCCTCCGGTGCTATGTTTTCATTTTCGATTACGGGGTTGGAATATTGAAAGCTGGTGTAGCTTAGTCCATAGCCAAAACTCCACAGCGGATCCGACGGCTCATCAATATACTCATGGAAAAAGTGCATTTTTTTATGATTGTAGGTATACACAATTTGCCCCGATGAATATGGGAAACTCATCGTGAGTTTGCCGGATGGGTTGACTTCGCCTTTAATGATTTCCGCAACAACACGGCCACCCAATGATCCGGGCTCCCATGCCTCAATAATGGCCGGAATGTTTTCTTTCACCCAGGGCTCGGACAAGGGACGTCCGTTAACCATAACAACGATTACCTGTTTGTTTTTCTTATATATCTCCTGGATCAACTCTAATTGATTACCCATGAAATTAATGCTTGCCCTGTCAATATTTTCACCACATGTTTTTTCCTTAGTTTCATACCTGAGGGAATTAGAGCCAACAACAACAACAACTGCATCATAATCTCCTGCCCTACTAACAACTTCGTCTATTTCTAAAGCTGCGGGTTTTCTGATATTCTCCCCGCAATCGATAAAATCTACCTGAGCATTGGTGAAAATTTCGCTCATTCCTTCATAAACAGTGGTTACATTTTCATCGGGCTGTAGAAGCGACCAATCCCCCAGGATGCGTTGATTATGGGCATTTGGGCCGGTCACCAATATTCGCTTTTTATTAATTAGCGGAAGTATCTGCGACTCATTTTTAAGCAAAACAATTGATTTTCGTGCAGCTTCCAATGTAAGTTCCTGACTTTCATTTGCAAAAAGAATATTGGCACTTTCTTTGGGCTCAATCAATATGCTTTCGAATAAACCCAGGGAGAATTTCGCTTCTAAAATCCTTTTGCAAGCTAGGTTAACACTATTCTCTGAAATGATTCCTTCTTTCACTTGATCCAGCACGTAATCGAAAAAACCAGGACCGTGCATATGCATATCCAAACCTGCATTAACAGCTAAACTAGCAGCCTCCTTTTTATCTTTTGCAACTTTTTGTTCGGTGTACAGGCGCTCAATGTCCATCCAGTCACTGACCACAAAACCGTCAAATCCCCATTCGTCCCGAAGGATTTCATTCATCAGCCAGTTGTTTGAATGACAAGGGATACCATTCAGTTCGTTATGGGCGGCCATAAATGAACCTACGCCAACGCGGACTTGTTCTTTGAAGGAAGGAAGCCATATCTCCCGGAGCTGCCGCTCCGAGGCATCCATTGGCGCGGCATTGGTTCCATTCACCGGTTCACCTCCGGCCACAAAATGCTTTGCACAGGCCAAAATATTATCTTCTCCCCAATTTCCCTGATATCCTGTGGTAAATGCGGCTCCCATTTGAGAAACCAAATACGGGTCCTCTCCAAATGTTTCACCACATCTTCCCCAGCGAGCATCGCGCGCTACTTCTACATTGGGCGAAAAGGTCCAATGTGATCCGCCGGCCCTAACTTCTTTGGCAGTTGCTTTGGCCACACGATACAACAAATCATTGTCCCACGAGGAGGAAAGTGAAAGCTGGGTTGGAAAAACGGTGGAACCTTCAACAAGTGCATTGCCATGAATGGCATCGATACCGATCAGCAGAGGAATTTTAAGTCTTGATTTTTGTGCAGATTTCTGAAGCTCGTTGGCTTCATCTACCTTGGTAACATGTAAAAAGGATCCAATTTTTCCGGATTCGATGTGTTTAACTACATCATAGGAAGTAAGTGTGGAATAAAAACCTTGCTGATCGCCTTTTTCCAGTTCTTCCTTTGATTGATTTTTCTCTCGCTTACGAAGATGCTCCAAACCAACATATTGACACATCTGGCCAATCTTCTCTTCCAATGTCATTCGCGAAAGAAGGTCTCCCACTCTTACTTCGATTGTCTCATTTGGATTCAGATAAGCAGGCGTTTTGTTTTCTGTGCAACCACCTGAATTAAAAGCAAATAAAATCAATACTATTAAGCTTATATTTTTCATGCTACCATCTCTGTTAAGTGAACTTCAACTTCAGTTATTACTAATAGCGACAAACTAATCCTAGTTTGTCAATAATTTTTTTATTGGTTTATTTACTAATGGGGATACTTTTCGACAAAAGTCGAAATTGAAGTGGGCTGTCTCAAAAAGTTTAGAATCTGGTCATTGCGAGTACAACGAAGCAATCCATTTAACGAATTACAACAGATTGCTACGTTGATTCTCCTCGCAATGACGGATCCTACTACTTTTAACTGAGGCTCATTTCTTAATTTTAGTTCTCTGATTCTGGAGATCCCAACCACCCGGGGTTCTGAACATAGGCCGAGTTCATCATTATTTGATCATTCGGGATTGGTAGTAAATACCATGCTGTTGAAAATGCACGTTCAACCTGATCTTCTATTTTATATTCGATTGCAGAATTTCCTGAACCATCTTTAGTCAAATAAGGAACCAGAAACTGCGGATTTATCTGCGTTTCCACAGGCATTCTCCACCTTCTCAGATCAAAAAACTGACACTCTTCATAGTTTAATTCCACGAACCTTTCCTGCCGAACTTCGTCTCTAAATTCGGCTTTAGCTAATCCGGTTGGGAAATCAGGCATTGCACCTGTATATCCGAGATATTCAACTTTATTCGGGAAAGTTGTTCTACGTCTGATCAGGTTAACGGCATCAGTTGCTGTTAATCCGATACCCAGCACGTCACTTTCCGAGCCATACGCTTCATTCATTGCTTCGGCATAATTCAGCAAGACCTCGGCATACCTTAAAAACTGGTAATTATGATAGGTCCTCTGAGAAGTTATATTTGGATTGATGGTTAAATCAGCAAACTTAATCATAATCAAAAATGAATTATTGTTTGTGGTATTATTTGGAGCCGCATCGGCAGATGTTGTTCCTTCTCCTAATGCCCACATTTTAACATTTTTATTCCTTGTTTTTGCTGTATTGAAGCAATAGTCCCTATAGAACCGCGGATCGAGATTTGCATAAGGATTTTGAAGATCCCAACCTGAAGCAGGGTCAGTCATATCATAGGCTTCACCGTCTTTTAAAACTTTATAATACTTCATCATATTATAGGTGGACTGATTACGCCCCACATTCCCTCCATTTCTACCAACTCCCGGTGGCAGAGCATTTCTGGTCATCCAGTTGGCCTGGGGCTGCAACCTTGAAAAAATAACTTCTTCATTGGTTACTGTGGTAAACATTGTTGATATATCGGTTACCAATGAATATTGATTCAATTGAATAACATCTGCAGCGGCTTTTGCAGCTTCTTTCCATTTATCAACATCGTACTTTCCGCGGAAAGGGCTATCCTCAGGTTTATCCGGATTATTGAACAATGGACTGGCAGCCGCCAGCAACATTCTGGATTTTAATGCCAATGCAGCTCCTTTGGTCGCCCTTCCAAATTGATTGTCAGCATGAGTCATTGGAAGATCTGCTGCCGCTTCATCACACAAGGTGACGATATAATCAATATTCTCATCATACGTATTTCTTGGTTTTTTTATTTCATCAGAACCAAGGTCTTCAATTACCTCAGTAATAAGAGCAACGCCACCATAAAAACGAACCAGTTCTGCGTAATAAAAAGCCAGAAGGAACTTTGCTTCGGCAATTTTTTCCATTTGCTCCTCTGCTCCATATCCATACTCAGGGTCATAGGGAACCTCTTCGATACGGGCAAGAAAATTTTGACAAGCCCTAATGGACTCATAATTCCGTGAATAAATGTTATCATTGATGCGGTCGTTCCGGTTCAACGGGCAGTTGCTGGACCCCCAAGCCCCACTGGTAAACTCGGTACATTTGGACCAGCCCATTTGGTGCTGTCCGTAAATGGTTCCTGCATCCAGCAAATCATCGGCATTATAACGACCCATTTCATTCCCTGCGTCAACAAAAATATTTGGTAACCTGCCATACAGATCATTCAGCACTTGGTCAGCCAATACGATGTCATTATAGATCAAATCAGCAGTTATGTCACCCGTCTGGGCTTTATCTAACAAACCTTCCGGATCGGTGCAACTGATTAAACCAATCAGAAGTCCAATTAAGCTATATTTTATTAATTCTTTCATTTGTCTTCTTTTTATTGATTAAAATCCAATATTAATACCCATACCAACAAATCTCGATTGTGGGTATGCCGAATACCTACCTGGACGTGTTTCCGGATCGATAATCTTCACTTCATCGAAAGTCAATAAGTTGTTCCCGTTGACATACACTTTCAAATAATCCATCTTTAGTTTTTGGACGATCCTGTCAGGAATATTGTAAGATAATTCAATGTTTTTCAAGCGAATATAGGTACCATCTTTCAGGTGAAAGGTGGAGTTCTTGCGTGTTTCAGGTGCGGAGTTTTCCATAAGGCGCGGATAGGTCGCAGTTTCGCGGGTATCGATCCCATCTTCCGGAAAGTAAGCCCAACGATCCAAATGCACGCTCATGGCTTTCGCACCATTCTGAAATTCTGTAGTGTATGCCTTGGTATCTATTGAAAAACCACTGGCTCCCTGCCAGAACATGCTCAAGCCAAAATTTTTGTAGTTCAAGGCACAGTTCAATCCATAGATCGATGTTGGTACATTGGGTTTGCCAATATCGCCTATATCATAGGCATCAATCACACCATCCTCATTCCGGTCAACATATCTTAGATCGCCTGGAGAAACTACGCTTTCCGGCACCACCACGTTAGGTCCGGCACCATCAGGAAGTACGTATTTATTGGCTCCTTCGACGCTTTCGTCCCATACATATCCCAAATCGTTATACGAATAAAACTCTCCGGTCCAGATATAGCCAAAATGCTGGCCAATTGGTTTATCGGTTCGTGATTGGTAGTCATAGACAGGATTGACTTCATCGATGAAAACAATCTTATTCTTTGCTAATGAATAATTCCCATTCAGGTTTATTTTTAAATCTCCAAACTGTTTATTGTAGGACAATTGAACCTCGAAACCCTGGTTTTGAACAATCCCGATATTCTCGGCAGGCAGTCCTGTAACCAAACCAAAGGCATCGGTCACGGTCTGTCTTTTGGCGAGAATGTTGGTTCTTTTCTCAAAAAAATAATCCGCGGTAACTCCAAGAGCATTATTCAATAATTTCATGTCGAATCCGTAGTTCTGTTTTTTAGCAATTTCCCACGAAACCCTGTCATTGCCTATATCTCCTTCTTGTAGTCCGGAAACACCAACCTGATTCAGACCAAAATAATAGCCTTGCAGTTTTGGATTAGGACCCACCGAATTATAGTTTGAGGTATACAGGTATTTGAAGTTCCCGATTTTGTCATTACCGGCCGTTCCGTAGGATCCTCTAAACTTCAGATAATCGATTTGCGGCAGCGCAGTCTTGAAAAAGTTTTCCTCGCTAATAACCCAGCCCAGCGAACCGGCGGGAAGAAATGCATAACGGTTATCTTCGTTAAATTGGTCGGATCCGTTATATCCCAGATTGACTTCGGCCAGATACTTGTCTTTGTAACCATATGTCACACGACCTGCCATACCAAGGTGGTTTGTTGGGGCATTGGCTCCATTTGTTCTTGTGTCCTGATAATAAAGGGAGAGTGCTGTTATCCTGTGTTTTTCGTTAAATAACCGATTATAGTTTAAGGAGGTTTCAACATGTCCCAGCTGATTGATACTGTTCTCTTTATTAGGTAAAATATAACGGGGCAAATTTTGCCTGGTCATTTGTGTATATGAATCTGTGGGTGCACTGTAAAGCCAAGTGGAAGGTGCCTCATTTAGTTGTAACCCGTAACCAGAAGTTGTATTCAGCCCACCCATTAAATTGAATGATAGTCCCTTTGTTATCACATCCAGCTTTTGATTCAGTTTTAAAGATCCTTGCAGGTTATTTTTGCGATCGTTAACAAAACCACCCTGACGGAGAACCGCGTACGTCAACGGGTCGCTGGCTGATCCATCAGGTGAACCGTATGACCCATCCGGATTGATTGGAGGATAAGCCATTGGACGTAGTCGCATCAAATCATCCCACAAAACATTACGCCCCTCACCAGAATAATCAAAGTCGTTCACATTATTAACAGTCTCAAGCCTCGAGCTAAGATTAACACTTAGTTCTGTTGATTCGCTCACCTTAAAGTCAAAATTCATCCGAAGGTTCATCCGGTTGTAAGTCGAGTTGGTGCTGTAATCCATATCGTCGAATTGTTTGTAAGCACCTTCCTGACTAGTCAATTCACCGGAAACAAAGTATTTAACACGGTCTGTTCCGCCTCTTAAATTTACGTCATGTCGTTGTTCCATATAAGGGTTCTGGAGGATCAAATCCATCCAGTCAACATCCGGATGCCCGTAAGGATCTTCTCCGTTACGGAATAGTTCCAGATCATCTTCGGAATAGAAGTTTGTTGCTGCGCCTGCATTTCTTAACGCCTCATTGTACATGCGGGCATGATCATAGGAGTTCAAAAAATCCGGATATCGGATCACCTGATGAAAGCGCACGGAAGAGTTAACTGTAATTTTTCCTTTGCCTACACTTCCTCTTTTCGTTGTGATCAGGATCACGCCATTAGCTCCACGAACTCCATATACGGCTGTCGCTGAAGCATCTTTCAATACAGAGAATGATTCAATGTCATTGGGGTTGATACGGCTTAACGATCCTTCCAAACCATCGATCAAAACCAAGGGTTCGGCTGAGTTGGTTGTTGCTCTACCACGGATAAATATCTCGGCATCATCGTTTCCCGGTTGACCTTCACCCATTTGGGTAATCACACCGGAAACCCGACCCCCAATAGTATTCGACAGGTTGGACGTTGCCACGGTAGTCAGTTCATCAGCATTCACCGAAGAAATGGCACCGACTACACTCGCTTTTTTCTGTGTGCCATATCCCACCACGACTACCTCTTCAATATCAGCAAAATCCGGCTGCAGGGTAATCTCCATATTTCTTTTTGAATCAAGCGCTACAGTTTGCACCTTATAGCTGACAAAGGAAAAAACCAGGCTCGCCTGAGGACCCGAAACAGAAATGGTAAATTTACCATTCAAATCCGATATCGTTCCATTCATAGTCCCTTTTTCAACGATGTTGACACCAGGCAATGTTTCACCAAGGTTATCTTTGACAGTCCCGGAAACTTGTATCTCTTGGGCATTTGCACTACAAAACAGCGCAAAAACTGAAATTATTATTAAAATTATTCTTTTCATCAGATCTTAAATTTTAGTTAGTTGATTTACCACTGAGGACTTTGTTCTAACGCAGAATTCCGGTTCATCTCAGATAATGGGATTGGGTAGATGTACATTTTTGGTGTAAACACCCGGTCTTCAACCTCGATTATCTCGTAACCGAATGATCCATTTCCATTATCCGTAATTCTCAAACCTTCGATGGTTTCTCCCAGAACTTCTTCAGCAGTTTTCCAACGACGAACATCAAAAAAACGATGCTCTTCAAAAGCCAGCTCAATCTGGCGTTCGTGCCTCACAACTTCCCGCATATCACTCTGGCTAAGTCCGGAAGCCAATTGATAGGGAGAAAGACCCGCCCGTGAGCGTATCATTTCCACTGCATCTTTGGCTGTTAATCCGTATCCCTGCGGATCAGCCTCGGATCCATAGGCTTCATTCATGGCTTCGGCGTAATTCAGCAGTACTTCTGCGTACCTGATGATTGGGAAACAGTGATACGTATTACCAGTTTGTCCAAACCATTTGGCATTCTCATCCAAAAACTTTCTCATATAAAAGGTCGTTTTGGTAGAATTAGTACTGAGCAGATCATCGCCGCCCAGGTAAGTATCTACCGTGCTTCCCATCCATGTGCTTCCGTTATACAGGATGCTCGAGTAAAAACGCGGGTCACGGTTGGCAAATGGGTCCGCTGCCATGGCTGGATTTGACCACATAAACGAGGTTCCGTCAGCCATCTCGTAAGCATTAACCAGGTTTAAGGAAGGGCCGGTTCCACCCTTACCATTTGTAAGGCCGGTAGGTCCATTGTCCTGTTCAACGTTATTGTTGGGCCCTCTCATCTTCGAAAGGATGATTTCATTATTTCCTGCCAGATTTGTGAAAAAACCTGCATAATTAGGAAATAAACTGTACTCATTCAGTGCGATCACTTCGTAAGCCGATTCGGCTGCCTGCGCCCACTTTTGAGCATCATAAGCCCCGTGAAAATAGGTATCTTCACTTTCCCCCGGATCATTATACAGCGGACTGGCTGCATAAAGCAGGGTTCTGGCTTTTAAAGCCAGTGCCGCACCTTTGGTAGCCCGTCCAAGATCATTCTGATTGTTGTTCGGATATTTAACCGGCAGCAGGTTGGCAGCAGAGTCGCATTGTGAAACAATGAAATCCATGCATTCATCAATGGTATTTCTTGGTATATTGGATTCAGAATTTGCCTCAAGCACTTGAGTTACGATGGGTACACCTCCATAACGTTTTACCAGTTCAAAATAAAACATGGCTCTGAGAAAATAGGCTGCTCCGACAATTTGATCCAATGATCCCTGCGATTTAAAGACTTTTTCCGGAATATTTGGAAGCAGGTTGTGGAAGAAATCATTAACCTTACGAATTCCGGCATAATTTCCGTTCCAACTATTGTCCGGATTGGAGCCGGGACCCCAGTTCCCTTTCGCCAGCTCGTTGGCTCCGGAATAATCGGCACTGTGAACAGCTTCATCCGTGGCAGATGCTAACATCGAATTTCCCTGTAAACGATTATACCCGTTTGGCAAATCATTATAGCTTGCGTTTACAAACTGCCTGATGTAAATGGAATCCTCAAAAACCGTCGATATTTCGTGGAAGTCCAGAGGGGCCTCATTGATATCCTCCGTGCATGATGTAAAGAACATCAGACTTATTAAAATGGCGATATATGCTTTTATTTTATTCATTTTGTAAATTTTTTATCGATTAAAAACTGATATTTAATCCGGCTGTGACATATTTGGTAACAGGAAATCCGATTCCATTAGTAGCAGATTCAGGATCAGCAAAATCAATTTTATCCCAGGTAAAGAGATTGTATCCACTAGTATAGATGCGGAACTTTGAGATATTCAGTTTCTCAGTTAGCGAAGCAGGGATACTGTATCCTATTTCTAAAGTTTTTAAGCGCAAGAAACTGCCGTCTTTTAACCAGTAGTCACTGTTGACCCTGTTGTTTTGGGCGCTTCCGACACTCAGTCTTGGGTAAGTTGCCGATTGGCCTGAGCCAGGTTGCCAACGACCTAAGTGGCGCTCATTGACATTTCCCTTTCCATTTTGAAATTCATAATTCAAATCGCCTTTGTAGAAATTGTCAACTTCAGAAATTCCCTGGAACAGTACATTGACATCAAATCCTGCAAAAGCCATTCCGGCTGATATCCCGTAGAACACCTCAGGGGTTGAACTTTTCCCAATCATGCTGATATCGTTCTCATCAATCACCATGTCACCGTTCAGGTTTTTGTATTTTATATCTCCCGGTTGAACACTTCCCAACAGTGACTGATCAGGCAAACTTGAGATATCATCATCTTCCGTAAAATAGCGGTCGAATGTGTAGCCAAATTTAGCCCCGATGGGATTGCCCGTGCGGACCATCCAGTCATGTTCCCTGTACTCTTCGGCTTGTTCCAGAATCTTACTCTTCACCATCGTAGCATTCATTGAAACGAAAAAGTTCAATTTGCCTTTTGTCTTTTGGAAGGTTAGTACACCATCCACCCCTTTATTTTCTACCTCGCCAATCGGGTACCAGAAATCGGTGCCAAAGATCTTTGGATTCGCTCCATCAATAAGGATGTTATTGGTTTTTTCGTAAAAATAATCTGCTGTGATCAAGATGCTGTTATTAAAGAAAGCTGCATCCACCCCGGCATTGTATTTATGGGTCTTTTCCCATATAATAGCATTGTTGGCACTTGACTCTTCCCGGAAACCTCCATCACCATTGGTGTTTATACCAAAGGGGTAAGAACCTGTTTCAGAGTAGTTTTGTAAGTAGGCAAAGTATGGATTATTATTATTGTAAGGATCAAAATCATTACCAGTTATACCAGCAGAGCCCCTGAGTTTAAACATACTGACTGCCTCTGAATTTTTCAGAAAACCTTCCTCAGACAATATCCATCCCAACGAAACGGCAGGAAAGAACCCGTAACGGTTTTCTTTTGGAAACTGCTCTGATCCTTGAACTGCAAATGTAAAGTCAGCCAAATATTTATTGTTGTTCGAATAGCTTATAAAACCCTTCATTCCTTGATACACACGTGGAAGCTGAGTAGATCTCCTGGACTCTTCCTGGCGATCAAGCAAAAAGGTAGTATTAAGCGTATGGTTTCCAAATTTCTTTTTATACCGAAGTCCTAATTCAGTAGAATAATAACGTCTGTTATCACCCCACTCATTTTTGCTGTCCATCTCTGTATCCAGCCCGATTTTGTTTGTATCGGTATCCATTATCTGATAAACGGCAAACGTTTTACTTCGATCGGTGATGTGAACATTATAATTATTGAAGGCAAACATCCCCACCAAGGAAAGGCCGTCGGTAATAAAATCCAGATCATAGTCCAAGCTCGTCTTCGCAAACATGGAGGTTTTTTTCCAAATGGAATAACCCGAATTATTGAGAACACCGTACAAATTATTCTTGTAGTCATCGGTTCCGGCTAATGATCCATCTTCATTTTTAATAGGATGTGCCAGCGGGGGAGTTCCATAGATTGTCCCTAAAATGTCGTTTTCATAGTTGTTGCTGTATTTTCCAGGATTATTTCTTGTATCCTGATTAGCTTTTAGGTCAACATTCACTTTTAGCCTATCATTTAGCTGCACATCAACATTGGTGTGGATATTAGCCAGGCTAAGGTTCGAATTGGTATTGTAAGTATTCGCGCTTTCGTCAACCTGGAACAAACCACTGTTCGAAACATAACCTACCGAAAAGTAATATGTGGCCTTTTCAGTTCCACCGGATATATTGATGTTGTTCCTGGTCTGAATGCTGTAATCCTTTATAGTTTCATCGGTCCAGTTAACGTTTGGATAGGTGTACGGATTGGAACCGTTTTGATACGCATCCAGATCATCCTGACTGTACTTTTGATCAAACCCATCGTTGGCTGCTGCTTCGTTATACAAAGACGCATAATTGTAGGCATCCAAAAATTTTGGTAACCTTAGCGGCTCAATCATACTTACCTGGCTGTTGACATTGACCTGGATATCGCCGGTTTTTCCTCTTTTGGTATTAATCAGGATCACACCCTGAGATGAGCGCAAACCATACATGGCCGTAGAAGCAGCATCTTTAAGCACGGTAACGCTTTCGATATCATAAGGATCGATTTGTCCAATATCAGTGATCACACCATCTAATAAAACAGTTGGGCCACTCCTTGAAGGGCCGAATGAATTTTGCCCCCGTATTCTCAAGGAAGAAGCCTCCTCCCCAATCATCCCGTTTATATGGTTCACCCATAGACCAGGAATTCTGCCCGAGAGGGAGTTCATCCGGTTTGTGCCGGGAATATTTTCAACTTCATCACCTTTAATATATGAAACTGCTCCGGTAATTTCATTTTTGGTCTTTGACCGATTAAGTAAGGTAACAGCGTATGCTGAATTTCCGGATGACAACTTAATTGTGTTATCCTTTGTTATTAATTGAGCCTCAATTTTCCGAGTCTCATAACCATCTTTCTGAATCGTCAAGAATTCATTTAACGATTTAACTCCGCAATTGAAGTTCCCGTTTTGATCGGTCTGTGATTGACCGATGGATGATTTGACAATAGCTCCATAGAGGGGTTCATTATTTTCATTGGTTACCTTGCCTAAAATTTCTATTGTAGACTGACCTTTTACGGAAGGTGTAACCAAAACAAAAACAAAAACAAAAAGCCATATCAGAGCGTTGACTTTAACAAGTGTTTTTTTCTTCATAATAATTTAGATTTTATTTTTAACGGACAAGGACAAACTTAGACTATTTTTAAGTCTAATGGGTTTCGGAATTGTTCATTCATGTCTGAATTGTGTTCATTCAAATAACAACTTACTTATGTTTCTGATTATTAGAGCCTAACACTATTTGATTACTTGTTTTTTTGTTGATACTTCTATTCTCCTGAATCATTTTCAATCCTTTCTCATCATTTTTAGAGCCTGTGTTGACCCTAACCTCGTCTGGGTATCAAAAAAGCTTTTACGCGATACATGTTTGGTTTTGCTTGCATTTTGCTAGGCCGGAAATATACCCTAAAAAGGCTGCCTCAAAAGGAAAATTATAGCTAGACACCATTCAAGAAGGAATAATTCCATAATTGTGCCAAATCGACTACACTTTTGAGGCTGCCTTTTGTCAATACCTACTTTTGCTTAATTTAATTGAATGTTGGATTTGCCGCGATTACATTGTACGCATTATTAATATTATAACTATCAGTGGGTGTACTCCATGTTTTTCGGTTCCATAACACATAGTTTACATGGAGATCATTCTTTGCAAAATTAAAAATAGGCCAGGGAGTCAAACGCCGAGTAGTATGGCCGCAAATATTCAGGTCCCGGATGGTCTGAAGCAAACGATATATCCTTAATAATACCGAAAGACTTTAGCCCTATTGAATGTACGTGATGGAGGAAGGAGATAACCTAGGATAGATGAGTATTGTTTTTAGTTTGTTCAAGCTCGCTCCAGATCCAGCGCTTTTGAATACCTACAATGCCTGCATGATAGGCAGCACTTACATGTTTTTTGAAGTTTTAATTCTGCTCATCTCTAAAAAAAAAGCATAACACACTACAGGTAATGTTATGCTTTTTTTTCCTAATATATGAGCGGTGTTTACCCTATGTATCTTCACGTTGGCTATACGCATCCACCAAGCGATGGCAGGCGCATTGCTTGTCTGAATTTTTATTCTTCTTTTTGCCTTGAATTACAAACACTGCAAGCCATAATGTTTAAGGCACACGAACTAAAACTCATTTTTTATTTTTACCAATAGTTCCCGCAGTTCTTTCAATTTATCTGGGTTTTGTTCTGCCAGGTTTTTTTCTTCTTTCGGGTCTACTTCCAGATCGAACAAATATTCAATAGTGTCCGGCTTTTCAATTTGAAGGCTATGACCCTCCCCTAGATTATGACGATTATAGCCAAAACCTGATCGCTCGCCGGCTTCAATATATTTCCATTTGCCTTTACGCAACCCTAGTCCGTCACTGGAGTGTTGCACAATATACTCCCTGCCTTCTTCATTTTCTCCTAACAAAGCAGGTAATACATCACGGCCGTCAAACCGCCCGTCTTCAGGAAGCTTACCTCCCACTAATGATGTGAGCGAAGCCATAAAATCGACCTGACTAATCAGCGCATCTGAAACTTGTCCTGCTTTGATTTTCCGGGGCCAGTGAGCAATAGTTGGAACTCTTGTTCCCCCTTCATAGGCAATATATTTTCCCCCGCGGAAACCATTACTGGGGTGATGCCCGTTATGTTCTTTAATTGCACCATCGTAATAACCATCAAAAAAAACTGGTCCGTTATCGCTGGTAAGTAAAATAAGGGTATTCTCAAATTGACCAGATTCTTTAAGATACTGCATCATTTGTCCTACTATCCAGTCAAATTCCACAATGGCATCTCCCCGAAGTCCGCAACCACTTGATCCAACAAATCGTTTGTTAGGGATCCTCGGAACGTGAGGTTGGGGCATGGATAAGTAAAGAAAGAAAGGTTTGTCGCCGGTGGACGACATAAACTCCCTTGCTTTTACATTAAACAGGTCGGATATGTTTTCATCATCCCACCAAGCCGACCGACCGCCTGCCATGTGTCCAATCCTACTCACACCATTAACAATGGTGCCGGAATGTTGTACATCAGCGCTATAACGCAATTCCTCAGGATGTGTAAGTCCCGTGGGAAGGTTTCCTACAAGAGGTTGCAAGGCACCCTGATTTTCCTTGCCAAACTGCTCTTCCTGGAAAGCATGATGGCTCTCATCGGGATATCGGACCTGTAGGGGTTCATCATCAGGGTTCAGCTTATAAACATAATGACCATCCAAAAAAACCGTGGGAACACGATCGTTGGTCACGGGTAGCAAAAATGATTCATCAAACCCTAGTTCAAGAGGGCCGGGCTTTACTTCCCCATTCCAGTTCTGACCACGTATAGTGTCTCCCAACCCTAAATGCCACTTTCCAACTATGCCGGTACGATAACCATAATTCCTAAGCACATCCGGCAACGTGGTCATTTCCGGATCTATACACATAGGATCTTCGGCCGACAAAATTACCGCACTCTTTTCCCTGAACGGATATTGACCTGTTAACAGGGAATACCTACTAGGCGTGCACATGGCACTTGTTGCATAAGCATTCCTGAATTTAATTCCACCTTCTGCCAACGCATCCATATTGGGGGTTTTAATTAGCTCCGAACCATAAGCACCAACATCGCCAAGCCCTAAATCATCAGCATAAATGATAAGAATATTTGGCTTTTGGTGTTCGGCATTTTCTTTTTTGCTTTGACATCCGCCAAAAACGAGAACCAAAGCGATAATAATTACACTAAATCTTTCCATAATAAAAATTAAATTTTCTATATATTATATCTTTAAATGACATACATTATCCCTAAATAAAAATGAAACATGTAAGGAATCCAATGGCAAAAGCAAGTTTCGACATATTCAGGCATCTGAAAAACATAGGCTGCCTTGATCAGTACTATCTCAAAAGATTTTAAACAGCTGTTGAGTTTTTACCATCATTTTCTTCAGGCATCAGAACATCCTTATTATCCTTTATAAATTCAGAAGGTGTTAAATCAAAATATTTTTTAAAAGTGGTGCTAAAGTATTTTGAGTTTGAGAATCCGCTGGCATAGGCGACCTCTTTTATACTCATTTGATTGGAACGAAGCAATTTTACCGAGTACCTTAATTTAGCGTATATAATGAATTCATGCGGCGATTGTCCGGTTAACGCTTTCAATTTACGATAAAGCACAGGCCTGCTCACATTCATTTCTTCGGAAAATATCTCGACATCAAAATCAGGATTTTCCATCTCACGATCAACTACCTCATTTGCTTTTGTAATAAAATCCTGGTCTAAGCTATTATGATAGACAATATCATTGGGCGAATCATCAAACTTAAAGAATTTGCCTTTCAATGTTTTCCTGATCAGCAACAGGTTGTCAATCCGGGATATTAACACTTTCATATCAAAAGGCTTTTCAATATAGGCATCGGCTCCAACATTATAACCTTCCACCCTATGATCGGCGCTTGATAGCGCAGTGAGCAGAATGATCGGGATATGGCAAGTTTCAATTTTTTGCTTGAGGGTGTGGCATAGGACTCTACCATCCATGCCTGGCATCATCACATCGGAAACAATCAAGTCGGGATCCAATTTTTTAAGGATCTCAAGTGCTTCATTCCCGTTTGATGCGATGGATATTGCATACATTTCCGCCAGCGAATCTTCCAGAAACCTCTGAAGATCAACATTATCCTCTACAATTAACAATTTGGGCAAATTATCGTCCACTTCTTTCGCATCTATGGTTTTATCTTGCTGGTCTCTTTTGTTGTCCATCTCATAGACAGAAATATATCTTGAATCCTTTTTAGATGCTTGAAATTCGGGATTTAGAACAATCTTCAACTTCACAGTAAAAATTGTTCCTTTATTCTCCTTACTTGTAAAAGAGATCTCTCCATCCAACAGTTCTACCAATTGCTTCACGAGCATTAAACCAACTCCACAACCTACCTCTGCACTATTAACCGCGTTGCTTGCCCTGAAATATCGTTTAAAAATTTCTTTTTTCTGCGCCTCCGGTATTCCAATTCCATCATCACTAATCTTAAGGATACATTGCTTTCCCTGAACTTTTATTTTTATCGATACAATCCCTCCTTCATTCGTATATTTGATTGCGTTCGACAATAAATTATTGACAATTTTTTCAATAATTTTTTTATCGTAATAGAATTCTAAAACAGGAGTCTCTGTGAGCAATTGAAATTTGATGTTCTTTTTCTCGAAAAGTGGATTAAAGGATTTACTTATTTCCTTAACGTGCCTAACGAAATTGGATTCCTCCAGGTTTAATTCCATTTTTTTCAAATCAACTTTTTGAAAATCCAATAACTGGTTGGCAATTCCTTTGATCTTTTCCGCGTTCTGCATAGCAAGCTCGATGGTATTCCTACTGTCCTCGTCTAACTTATTTTCTTCAAACAGTTTCTGCAGTGGGGTATGTATAAGCGTGAGTGGGGTTTTAATATCATGAGCGATATTAGTAAAAAACTGAATCTTTTCTATTGATTGTTTTTCTTTGTATGTGATCTGGATGACATACAAAATAAAAAAGGCGGCAGTTAACAATACTATAAAATAAATTAAAACAGCCCAAAACGAAAGCCACCATGGAGATTGAATGAACAATTTTATTGATCGCGAATCAGACAATCCATAAGGATTCCTTGCCCGGAGTTGAAACACATATTGACCTGCCTGGATATTGGTATAGGTGGCCGAAAGATTATTAGTCCAGGGCGTCCATTCATCCTCGAACCCCTCCAGTTTCCAGGAATACTGATTTTGACCAGAATTGGTAAAATTGATCCCCGTATAATCAAAGGTAAATGAATTTTGCCAGTAATTCAGGGTGATTTCTTTGGTTTGATCGATGTGCTTTTTCAACGGAGAATCCTTCCCACCAATGGGAGCAGAGATGTTGGAAACCTTAAAATCCAAGAACTTCAATGTCACAGGTATCTCTTGTTGTACAATCTTGTTTGGGTCAAATTTGACATAGCCTTCATAACCGCCAAAGATCAACTGCCCGTCATCCAGCCGTATCCCGTTGCCTCTGGTAAAGGAAAGAACAGGCAGGCCATCAGTTAACCCATAATTCACAATTTTATTATTCTTTAAATTAATTGTGGAAATCCCTTTCGAAGTACTTAACCAATATCTATCATTATCATCCGGTAAGATGCAATTGATGATGTTTGAAATTAAACCATCCTGTTTGGAGAATATCTGGATAGACTTTTTAGTCGGATCAAAGATATTCAGTCCCCCACCTTCAGTTCCCATAAGTATCTTCCCATCTTCGCTTTCATAGAAGCAATGTACAGAATTCGAACTTAACCCGATGCCCGAATCGGTATTGAACCGTACCAGCTCATCGTCTTCATTGATAATTACGAAACCGGACCTGGTTCCAACATAAATCAAACCATCTTTGGCTTCAAAAATAGAATAAACTTGTGTAACGGGATAGGTGAATTGTTTCCGGGAATTAAGGTCTATCCGCATTAGCTGGCCCCGAAGGGATGCTATCCACACGTTTCCTTTTGAATCTTTAAACAGATCATAGATATAATCCATATTTTGGGCAAAACTTTGCTGGTAAATGTCCTTGAAATGTTGCCGAGCTCCCGTTTTAAGATCATAAATATCAATCCCCCCCCCATAGCTTCCGATCCAAATCTCCTTGTCAGAGACTTTTTCCATGGTCAGGACAATTTTATTATCGTTCCCATTGCTTTCATTAAAAACCCCTAAATGTCGCCAGCGATTCTCCTCATCATTCCAAATACTGATCCCATCCTGTGTGCCAAACCAAATTTCACGACCGGAATTGTTGAGAATGGAATTCCCAATATTATTACGAATTGAATTCTCATTCTCTGCCACATGGTGAATATGGTAAAATGGCAACAAATTAGGATCGTACAAATTGATACCACTTCCTATTGTTGTGATCCATATCCTGCCTGAACCATCAATAAGAACATCTGATAATGCATTGGTGTTTAAGGAAGAAGAAACATCATCTTTGTACGTATACCTTTTTTTTATTTCATAATTTTCATCCAGAATGATCAGTCCCTCTCCATCAGTCAAAACCCCGATGTCATTTTCGTTTATGTAGAATATTTCCTTAACGACTGTCTTACTTTTATATAAGAAATCCAATGATTTTATCCTTCTCCGGATATCAAAATTCAACCCGATCACATACACACCGTTGTTTAATGTGGCAAACCAAAAATTATTGTTTTTATCTTTAAAAGCAGTTAATACCCGATCAATAGAATCCGTCCCCTCCTGAAAAAGATGATCCATTATTCTGATTTTTGAATGATCTTTCCGGTTGATGAAAAAGCAACCGTTATTGGTAAGGCAAATCAGATTTTCATCATCGTACTTAACGATATCATGTACGTAGTTGAAATTATCGAACATGTGAATCAAAACACGTTTAACAGGGTCAATGACATAAATATTACTATAACTTCCCAGCCATAGATAGCCGTCTTTATCCATATAAATGGAAACGATTCCACCGATAGGTATGTCTTCTTTCAATGTAAACGGGGAAAACAGGTCAAGGTCCGGATTATACTTTAAAAGGCCTTTGTCCGAGCCGACCCAAAGATCGCCCACCGTATCCATCAAGAAAGTCCTTGCGCTGTTCGATTCAGCATAAGGCGACCTCTCCGTAATCAGATCATAATGTTTAAAACTACTTCCATCATAACTGTCTACACCGTTTCGTGTAGCAAACCACATCAAGCCTGCGGTGTCTTTTTCGACAGCGTAAACAATATTATGGCTTAATCCTTCCTGAATGGTGTAATAGTTAAAATTTACCTCTGCATTAGCTACAGGCGTAAGCCATGAAGTCATTAAAAATAAAATAGATAATAAATGCCCCATTGAAAATGCTCTCCTCCCTTTATTTGCTGCGCGCGTACGCACAAGCATAAGATAGGAAAATATTCCAATCCCGTCAAGATATTTTGTATTTCCGCCCTTCATCTCCACCTTTGTAAGTTTATTTAAAGGCTCAAATGAGCCTCACTTTTTTTCAAAATATTAGCTGTGCTTTGTTAGTTTTGAGGTATATTATTCCACCTTGCTAAATTAAACAGATAAAATGGATCGGGGGGTTTCCAATTGGTTCCAAAACATCCATCTTCAGTTCTTTTCAGCTTGAAATAAGTATACACACCGATAACCAAATGCAAGTCGAAACAACGACCTAGAATTAGACTTCCCTAAAAAGGTATTTACGTAATTTTAAACGTAAAAGTTCAAGCGATAATTTTCTTTCGCAAGTTCCGGTATATAGCTGTTATCCTGAAGAAATGCATGTATTGCATTTCTTCAGGATAACAGTGGGCTTGCAGAAAAGTGATTTTAAAGGGACCAACTTCGCAGAAGCACACTTCTGAGTGTACGTATTCCCTTGTGGCGCAACCTCACGGAAGAGCTTAAATTTTGATCATCATTGGCATAAATCCATATCAAAACATCCGGCGATTAGAAACACGGCAATAATCAATCAACAAGCTCAAACTTTACCTTCTGATTATTAACGATCAGATAAAAATCGCCACTTTCCAAATGCTTTTTCCCATCGGCATCAGGAAAGCTTAAGTCACGCATAGGATCAATCTCGAACCGGTATAACATTTTTTCTCCTGCATTTATCTCTTTCTTTTCAAAGTATTTTAATTCTTTCATTGGACGGGTAATTGAAGCAGCTGGATCCGAAATAAACCATAAAACGGCTTCCTTTCCTCCCAAAGCACCGGTATTGGTTACTTCAACTTCAGCGGTCAACTTTTCGTCTTTTCTGATTTTAGTGGCTGACAATTTAATGTTGTTATACTTATAAGCCGTATAGCTCAAACCATGACCAAACCAATACAGTGGCTCCGTAGAGATATCCTGATATTTACCTTGCAAAGGCCGTGCACTCTGCCGCATATTATAGTATATAGGAATTTGCCCCGAAGTCAATGGAAAAGTAATTGCCAACTTCCCTGATGGATTGATTTTTCCTGATAAAATACCTGCAAGTGCAGATCCCCCGGCAACACCTGGTTGCCAAATTTCAAGAATGGCATCTGACAGAGGTTCCAGTCTATTCAGCTCCAGCGGACGACCGTTGGAGAGAATCAGAACAATAGGTTTTCCGGTTTGAGCTAAAGCCTCCACTAGTTTTTCCTGAACATCCGGTAGAGCAATACTTGATCGTGAGGCATTCTCGCCGCTCCATTCTTTTTTCTCTCCCAAGCAAACCAAGATAATTTCTGATTTTTGGGCTGCTTCCAATGCTTCTTTAAAACCGGATTCATCATTTCCATCAAAGTCACACCCTTTTGCATAATTAAATACTACAGAATTCCCAAATTCATTATTTAAGCCTTCAAAAATGGTCTCGGCATCATCGGCCTTGCTAAGCGTGGCCCAAGCACCTATTAAACTTTCCTTGTTCTTAACCATTGGTCCGACAAGGGCAATTTGCTTAAACGATTTTGATAAAGGTAATGTCTGTGCATCGTTTTTAAGTAATACCATGGACTCTGCTGCCAGTTTATTGGCAATTGCCCGACTTTCGGGTTGAAGATACCTGGATTGTTCATCCACAACCGGGGTATATGGCTGATCGAACAAACCCAGCCTGAACTTAATCCGGAGAACACGGCTTACAGCATCGTCTATCTTCTCCATCGGAATTTTCCCTTCGGCAACCAATTCTGCTAGATTGTCCAAATATACATTGTCCTTCATATCCATTTCCAATCCTGACATAAAAGCCTTATATCCCGCTTCTTTCCTGTCAGATGCAAAGCCCTGATCAATTAGTTGATCTATGGCATTCCAATCCGACACAACGAATCCATCAAACCCCCACCGTTCCTTTAAAATTTCCGTCAATGTATAATAATTGGCAGTTGCGGGTATCCCACTTATGTCATTAAAAGAGGCCATGACAGTTACCGCCCCGGCCTTTATACAAGCTTCGTATGGAACCAAGTAGGTTTCCCACAACGATTGCCGCGAAATATCAGAATAATGATAATCACGGCCCCCTTCGGACTCACCATAACCTACAAAGTGTTTTAAACAGGAGGCAATGGAATATGGATCGGATAGGTTTTCGCCCTGATATCCTTTAACAGAAGCAGAACCAAATACACCATTTGTGTATGGATCTTCTCCATATCCTTCGGCCACACGCCCCCACCGTCCGTCTCTGGCAATATCAATCATTGGGGAAAATGTCCAATCAATTCCTGACAGCTTAGCTTCCTTTGCTGCTACAGCACACGCTTTAGTAACCAGATCAGGATTCCATGAGCATGCCTGTGCAAGTGAAATAGGATATACGGTTCGAAAACCATGAATAACATCAAAGCCGAATAACATAGGGATACCTAGCCGGCTATTTTCCATTGAATTTTTCTGAATTTGGTTGCGTGCAATAGGATTATCATTTTGATAAATAATAGAGCCTAAACCAGCAGGAATATTTTGGACCACTTTACCTACATTATTGGGGTTTAGATTTCTACCCGAAACCCACTGGTTCAACTGAAGGATTTTTTCTTCCAGGTTCATCCTTGAAACCAAATCCTTCACTCGTGCTTCAACGGAAGCCTCTGAATCTTTATAAATCATTTTCTGTCCGGCTACAGATCCTATATATAAAACCTGTCCCAGTACTAGCAATAGTAATATTTTTCTTTTCATTTTAATAACTGATTAATTACATAGTTTCAATTTCTTAAGAATAATGATGCTGCTTTTTCGGAAGAAACTTCAACATTTTCTTCTCCTTTCATTTCTTATACATGAGAAGAAAACATGTTTACAGCAAGTATGAGAACACACCCCTGTGTGAAATGTCAAGTTTTAGTACTAGTGTCGTGTCGCCAGATAACCCCAAACATAAGCATTCGGTGCGATATTGCGGTGTACCGTGAATTCGCACATCGGCGAAAAGGTGCCGACATCAAACCACGACTCCAGCGCAGGCCAGGTTGTGGCCATAGGATAAATGAACTGCCTGAACTGTTCCACTCTATTGACCCAATTGCCCGGTAGTTTGTTTTGTGGATCATATGGCCCGTTCGTCGTAAGACCCGGTGGAAGTGGCTGATGGCTGACATAAGAATCCTCATGCACCATTCGTTGCTGAGTCTTGACACCGACTCCGGACGTATAGCACACATTTAGTGGATTTGCCCCAGCCCCCATTTGGCACGACAGTATAGTGGCACTTAGGTATTTTTCGTCCTGTGTAAGATAGTGGGCACGAACCAGACTCACCGCATATGGAATGACAGATGAACTGTAAGCTATCTCCTCTTTGCCCTTTGTGCCAACCCAACTAAATGCGGTTTCATTGATGGCGGCAATACAGGAGTTCGCATCGGCCAATAATGCACGTTTAAAGTTTTCCTTGACTGCCTGATTCATCCCAGGTCGATCTGTCAAATAATATACCCAGCCGGCTTCGGTTTGACGGTCAAATACACCGGAGCCTCGCTTATGGCCATCATACTTGGCCGATGGTTCCGTAAAGCGTGTTGCTTCCAGATACATATTATGCCACTTTGAATCGCCGGTCAGTCGAAAGAACTCTGCTGCAGCCAAGATGCGTGAGACATTTTTGCCACTGCCACGTTCTTTTGATTGCGGATGATTTTCAGCCCATTCAAAGGCCCTCAGAGCGCTGTCGAAATAATCTTTGGCCTTTTCCGGATGTGTATCTTCCAGAATAAAAGCCACGTGCGCAGCCACCCCCGCATAATCATAGCTCATCGGCACAGTCGGTGGGTAAGCTAGGACATCGAGGGATTCCTGCCAGCTGCCTTCCCCGCGGCGCGGATGTTCGGAGGAGTTGATGCCTGGACGGATACCACCTTCCTGAACCTGGGTGCGTTTGCAAAAATCAACCAACCACAGTGCCTCATCCAGCAAATCCGGCAGGTCATTTGTCGATTCGGGCACGTTAAGATTCACCTTGTTGAAGGTTGAAGGTGATAAGTCATAGAGGTCCAACATCAGCCGTGGAACGTAAATATGTAACGGACGACGATCCCAATCGCCCGCATCCATATAGCCGCCCCACGCATCGGGAACGATCTGGTCGGTCTTGAAACCAAGCCTCTGAAATCCAACGGTGCGTTCCCCGTCTTTCGCGGGCCGTGTTTCATACACTTTCACGCCATCATCAGGATGGAAGCCACGGGGACGGACAAAGGGAGTGTACGGCAGCCCCAATGCGATGCCGCTGCGTTGATGGTATAGACCGCGAACTGACACATAGAACGCGTCCATCCATGCGCCTTCGGTAATTGGGAAGGGCAATGAAGATCCGACGCCTTCAACACTAACGCAATACATTCCAGGGGTCTTATATGCACTAAAATTCATTTCATAAACATTGGCCTTTATGTGACTCTCCTGACCGTTTTCCAGCTCCGTTGCGCGCGTGTCTAATTGCACTGAACCATCAAATACCGCTTGCCCGGTCTTCTGGTCGATCAGGGAGAACTTCAGTCCGTTAGGATAGCTCAGTCCGCCACCGTCGCCCATCCAGCACGATAGAAATGCAGTTTTTATCGGATCGTCGGGTCGAAAGCCGATTTGGCTTACGTGTACCACATCGCTGGGTAACACAGTTGGATCATAAGTGAACGAGACCGAAGACGATTGTAATTGGCCGTTTTCGAATTCAACGGTGTAGTGCTTACCAATCTCCAATGGCTCTGGAAGTGTTAAGTATAGGAAATGATCCTGCGGGCTCTCATTCTTTTCTGCATTCTTGGTGAAATCGAACGGACGGCTCTTGCGATTGACTATCACGGGCGTGATTCCATCGGCAAAATAAGCATCATCGCTCGATGTAATGCTGTAACTATCGGGATTGACGGCCCATTCCACATTTAATGGCTCGCCAACCAATCGATCTACGGTAAACAATATCTTTCCATCCGCGCCCACCAGCGTACCAATTAGATGGCCATCGCGCCAAACCAAGCGATACAATCCCTGGTTGATCTCATCACCGGGATGGTTTTCGTATGGGATTTGACTCCCATGCTCCACGTCTTGAGCCCGTATTTTGACCAGAATGATGTTTGGCGCAACACATCCGACTTCTTGGGCTTGAGGTAGTGCCATCGTTCCCGCAAAAGAAACAGTGGCTAATATCCAGAAAAACCATACAAATGATAGGAATTTGATTTTTGGAACGTCAGCCCCGATGGCTGAAATTAACTTTTTTGAATCGCTTTTATTCATAATTCGAAAATATTATTTATTCAATTGGCTATTGACAATAGTAGCCTTTCTTAAGAATGATTCATAGAATAGTTCAACGATTGAACAGATATTGGAATCATCTGAATAAAAAAAGGACGTTCCTCCGTGTTAATTTATCTGTGCATAGTTTAAATTATGCAAAAACGGCATGGAAACCTTATCATTAAATTGATGTCAGACTTGCGTGTTTTGATCGGAAAGCGAACCCAATTGAGTATATTCAAAACCCTTTACTGAGTGATTATGTATAAATTTGAATCAATTAATTTTAATATTCATGACTAAACTAAATTACGATGTATAAAATCATTCGATTGTCCATTTTTTCGTTATTATTTTTCGTTTCAGCTTCTTGTTCTTATGCTACCTGTCCTCATAATCCACCACCCCCGATGGGATGGAACAGCTACAACTGGTTTGGATTGGACATTAACGAAAAGGTAATCAGCGATGCCATTGATGCATTGGTTTCAACCGGATTGCGCGACATGGGCTTCGATCATATTATTATCGATGGTGGCTGGAGAGGAGACACGCTCAATGCGGATGGCACCATTCCTATAAATCTGGAACGGTTTCCAAACGGTATCAAGGTGCTGATAGATAAAGCCCATCAAAATGGACTGAAAGTTGGCATCCATACCTGCCCTGGCATAAAAGACTGTGCCGGAAGAACAGTTGGAGGATATGGAAATGAAGAAGTCCACCTGAAGCAGTTGATTGAGCTGGAAGTGGACTACATTAAACTGGATTGCTGCGGCTGTCAACGGATACCGGGAACCACGCCCGAAGAAATCTTTACCAAATGGAGAAAATTATTGGATGAAACCGGAACAGATATTTTCCTAAGCGGAAGTGCGGGTTTTTCCATTAAACCGGAGACCTGGAAGGAACGGGTACCGTATGTTTTTGATATGTGCCGCACAACCGGAGATATTGCGTGTTATGCAATTTCAGAAGCCCGCTTTGACGGGGATGGAAAAAATAACAGCATCATGCAGATTGCTGATATAAACAACAGAATGGCTTCGGTGGCTGGAAATGGCTACTGGAACGACCCGGATATGATGGTGATTGGAGATCCTGCGCTCACCTATGAGGAACAGGAAGCCCATATGGCTCTGTGGTGTATCATGACTGCCCCTTTGATCCTCGGCAATGACCCTTCGAACATGGGTGAAACTGAACGTAAGCTACTCTTCAATGAAGAGGTGATCGCCGTTGATCAAGACCCTACCGAACAAGGTCGTAAGATTAAGGTAGATGGGAAAACAGAGATATGGCTTAAGAACCTGGCCGACGGAAGCAAGGCTGTGATCCTGCTGAACCGCGATACAACCGCACAAAACATTAAACTGGGAGCAGGCGACATGGATATGAACGGCGCCTTTTTAGCCCGGGATATTTTCAAAAAGGAAGATTTGGGCGCTTTTGATGGCATTTTTCAGGCAGAAGTGGCACCACACGGTGTTAAATTCTTAAAAATCACCAACTAATTTTAAGGTTACCCTCTAAAATAAACGTTATGAGACCAAACAAAGCTTACCGACCTGTCACAGTGACCATTATTCTATTGACTATCTTATTCAATACCATATTGCTATCAAACGTTCAAGGGCAATTAGCAACTTTAGTTACCGCAAGACCCCCTTCACTCCCGCCCAATCCTGATTTTGACAGGGGGCTTCTAAACGTCACCTACTACGGTGCCATCCCAAATGACGGCATTGATGATACGGAGCAACTTCAAAAAGCCTTAATTGATGCAAGAGATTACTACCTTGTATGTTATTTGCCAAGTGGTGTATATGATATTTCGCAAACATTGTATGGAAGAATGCTGGACAGAGATAGTGGGGATAGACAATTCACCCCAACGATGCTGATAGGCCAGAAAGATGGACCCAGGCCAGTACTGAAAGTTAAAGATGGCGCTCTTCCAACAAAATATCCGGCTCTTTGGTTCTATGGTGACTCAAACGGTACATCGTGGGTTACAGAATTGGGCATAACGGAACAGCCTAATGCCAGTTATCATCATATTATTAAAAACATTGAAATAGATATGGGAAATAACCCTGCAGGTGTTGGCATTCATTTCAAAGGCGCGCAGGGTTGCTCAATGGAAGACATTAAAATCTATTCAAGCCAGAACATTGATTTCTTTGCAGGTATAAATGGCGGCCTTTCGCATGCAGGCGGGATGTTCAACATTGAAATTATCGGCGGACAATATGGTCTTTACGGATCTAAATCAACCACATTCAGTGTTGGAGCAGGTATTTCTTTAATAAACCAGACACTTGCAAGTATTTACTGGGATACCAGCGATCCGCTTACCCTGGCAGGTTTTTATATTGAAAAACAAAACGGGCCTATATTTAAATCGTTTGCAGGAACTGATCGACTTGGAAATATTAGGTTAATTGATGGTGTGATCAATATCACCAATGCAGGAAACCACACAGGAATTGACAATACGGAGGATAAAGATATTTACTTAAAAAACGTTTATATAAAGGGGGCTGCAACAATTGTAAAAGAGCCTTCTTTTTCGTGGGCCACCCAAAGTGCTGATTCATGGACAAGGATAGAGGAATATTCATATGCCAATTCAATAAGTTATAATATTATTGATGGCAGCGCCCTCAACTCGGATGAATACAGGACCAAGACTGACGATGTCAGTGCGCCTGATATAAATAACACCTTATTAAAATACACTTGGGAATTGGGAACTATCCCTGATTTTGATGACAATGATCTTATTAATGTTGTTTCACAATACGGGGCAAAGGGTAATAACTATTTTGACAATGCGGATGTCCTGCAAAAAGCAATTGACGAAAACCCCGGTAAGAAGATATACCTTCCCAAAGGAATCTATCTGATTGGCAAAACTGTTACGCTGGGCAAAAACACAAAGTTTTTCGGGCTTTCAAGTACGATGACATACATAAGGCCTACATCCGGTTTTGCCTCCAATGCAGTTGTTGGCACGCCCATGATACAGACTGTTGATGATGCGGAAGCTGAAACCTATCTCGGAGATATGGGTATCAATATTACCGGCACCCAGTCCAAGGTTAGTTTGCTAAAATGGATGGCAGGAAGAAAATCAATGGTAAGAAGATTTGTCCCATTTGCAACCGCTGGGAGTCAGACATATCAAAATTCCGCAGTATTAATAACCGGCAATGGCGGGGGAAGATGGTATGGTTTATATCTTGCAAGGCTTAAAACTTACACAGGGAACGTGAATTCTAGGCTGCTGTTAATAGATGGAACACAAGAACCATTAACCATCTTTAGCCCGAACCCTGAACATGTATTATCGAGCAAATGGGGCGTGGAAATCCGGAATTCCAAAAATGTTCAGCTGTTTAATTTTAAGGGAGAGTCAGGCTCATTCAACAGTGGAAAAAGACCTATTTTAGGTATTAACAACAGTGATAATGTTTCCGTTTACACGGTAGCATGCATAGGGGGTCTGCAAAGCGGGGGTCTGATTGAAATAGAGAATTCGGAGAATTACCTGGTCACTTATATGAAAACAACAAACGGGTCAACTGCATTTTCCTTAATTGTTGATAAATACGGTGCAATTTCAAGAACCATTCCTGGAAATAAGTTAGTGCAACTGGTCAGAAGAGGAAATCCGCAGCTTCTGGATTTGGGGATACCTGATCCGGTTTCAGGGATTGATGAAAAACTAAAATTACCCGGTTCCTACAGTGTTTTTCCTAACCCTTCAAAGGATCATTTTACCATAAAAACAAACCGGAATCTGGATGGCAAGACCTTTTTAAAGCTATACGACACGATGGGCCGCCTTTGCCATGAAAAAAGAATGACCTGCAATGAGATGAGGCTTGAAACGTCTGGACTTCCTACTGGTATTTACCATCTTGAGGTGATCAGCGGTTCAGAAAGGCCGGATGTTATCAAGCTTGTCAAAAAATAAATCTTGCAAGCCATTATCTAGATAATACTTAATAAATCTAGATAATACTTAATAAATTTAAAATGAGATATTTAAAAATTATTTCAACCCTTTTTATTGTCACTTTCATAATCCAATCATCCTTTTCGTTTGACCTCCCAAAGGGTATTCCTGTTGATAATACTTTGGGGAAAATGGGTTATTTGGATGTGACACTTTATGGAGCTGATTCAACTGGAAAAACCATTTCGACCAAACAAATTCGAGCGGCAATCCTGGATGCGCAAAAATACCAGATGGCTTGCTATTTTCCTTCGGGAACTTATTTGGTTGACGACAGTTTAAACGGTGTGTTGAGGGTTCATCTCAATCCAAAATTTAAAGAAGGGGATCACTATCGCGACCGGTTTATCAGCGAGATGGATTACCCGGTCTACCTTGTTGGAGCCGCCAATCCGCGCCCTGTGATCAAATTAATGGCGAATGCGAAAGGTTATAACGATCCCAAAGATCCCAAGTCGGTATTTTGGCTATGGGCGCAGAACCGGGGAAACCAACACCCTGAAACTGCCGGAAGCTTGGATCCAAGACATCAACAATCCAACATCGCGTTTAACATGGTCCTCCAGAATTTTGTTATCGACCTAGGCGAAAAAAAAGGAGCTGAGGGCGTTCGATTTGCGGGTGCTCAAGGCTCTGTTATAGAGGATGTAACCGTTTTGGCCAAAGGTGCTTATTCCGGTTTTCATTCTTGCGTTGGCCAGGGCGGCGGAATGTATAACATTGAGGTAATCGACGGACAGCATGGCATCGTCATTACCGATGGAGCACAGAGCAAATTCCCGGTTATTGCAGGCGCTATTTTCAAAAACCAGCAACAGGAAGTGTTTAAGCTGGATCATATTTTGACCCCGATGGTCGTAGTGGGTTTTTACATAGAAAAAGAATCGGGACCGATTAACTCCGGCTGGCCGGTAAACGGACTAAGCCTGATTGACGGGGTTGTAAAATACAGCAAACCAGGAAAAAACACGGTACTCAGTGGTGCAGACAATAACCTGTTTTTAAAAAATGTGTATGTCAATGGAAAAGGAATACTAATGAGTGACGTTCCAAAAGGGTCCGAGCTTCTGCATGATCATTGGAACCATATCGTGGAATATAATTATTCGAATAAAGTTGGAAAAAGCTTGATCAACGGTGTGGCAAGTGTAAATTCAAGCTTCCTAAAACTGGAACAAGCCCAACAAGTCCCATCTGCCATCGAGTTCAGGAAAAAACACACCTGGAACCCGCATGAGCAGATCCACATTGGAATGAGGAATGATACTGACTTTATTTATGTGGCCGATGAAAGCAAGTACCGTGTACCCGGCGCACCAAAACCGGCCAACGGCGATGACGAGTTGGATGATACGGAAGCCATCCAATGGGCGATCGATCATTACGACAAGGTGTTTATCCCGAAAGGTTCTTTCCTGATCAGCGCCCCCTTGCAGTTAAAATCCAACACACAACTTTCAGGCGCGGGAAAAACTTACACCAACCTGCTTGCCAACGACAACTGGCAGGAAGGCAAAGAACACGTGATGATTAAAACACCGGCTGATCCGGATGCCACCACGCTGATATCCTTTTTGAATTTAAGGATCAACATTCATGTTCATCATCATATGACCCGCATTGAATGGAAAACAGGCAAACATTCCATACTCAAGGATGTGAAAGTGACCAGCAATCACGCACCGATCACGGATCATAAGCTGTTCTCGACCCTGAAAATTTCAGGTCCCACATCTGGTGGCAGAATCTATGGATGGACAGGTCATGGCGATGGAAAACTTTCTTCCAATCCCGGCTTCCGCGATATCTTGGTTGACGGAAGCGAACAGGGCTTGAGTTTTTACGGCGTCAATACGGAACGGTCGTACAGCGATGTACAGTTTGAAATTAAGGACTCCAAAAACGTGGACATTTACTTCTTCAAATCGGAATCCGGAGGTCCAAATGGCCGCGGAGGAATCACCAATCCGAGCACCCCTTTGAGGATCAGCCGATCAAAAAATATATTTCACACCTGCACAACCGGCGTGTTGCAAATGCTGGAAGGTAAAGCAATTGTGGAAATCAACGATTGTGAAAATGTCACAGCCTCAAATATCAAGTCCTTTTTCGATGTTAACAGGAATAATCAGGAATGGTATCTGATTAAAGAAACTTTTAACGGGAAAACACATGTTGTTATAGCAGACGAAGAAATCCGCCTTTTAAAGTTCCACCGGGAATAATTAGGTATTTCATCACTGATATTCGCGTTATTTTTGGAAGGATATTAATAAATAAGAAGCAATATCGTTTAGTTAGTGACATTTCATAATCGTATGTAATTCATGAAGTAAGGCATCTTTGGCTATTTCTTCCTTGGGTTACTCCTCCCCGATCTGATTATTTCTCTTGTTTTTCCACCAGTTGATCAAAAGCTTGTAGTGCCACCCAATATTCTTTACGGATAAAGGTTGGAACCAACATATCCATTGTTGTTGCCAGAGCATTGGTTCGGCTGATTTTCTGGTCATATTTCTGATTCTGGTCTGCTTTGTACTCTTTAATAATCTTTTTTTCAATAGGATGAGCATAAGCAATTGATTTCAATCCCTAAATAACATTTTAAATCACTACACAGGTCAAAATTAAATAATATACAGCTGGTTTAAAATATTTATTCATAATCACTTAATTTAAACGATGAACGGTCTCCTAAGCTTGCCTGTAACTTTTCAACAACCTCACCCCACTAGCCTTTATTTCAGCTTTGTACGGTGTTATTTTAATTGTTAAATATAACATATTAATATAAATTGTAATACTTAGAAGTAGAATATTTTAACAGCGAGAATAGGAAACACTTTGGTATTAGGTCAGTGGCCGCAAATGCCCTTGGATAAGCAGGTTAAACACTTATGGCCGTAAAGGCTTGTCGAATACCGGAAAAGTAAAGTTTTGTCATTTTAAACAACGAAACAGAGCTCCGCCTTCTTTGAAGAATTAGTAATGATAGTCTCATTTTTATTAAGAGACAAAGGAGGTGAAGGGTATTCTTATTATCTTGCAATCAAGTTCAACCTTCAAACGCTAAACCATGAAAAAATTCATTCTGATATTAACAGGCCTTACGCTACTCGGCAGTCTTTTTGCTCAGGATAGAGTAACCGGAAAAAGTTTTGCAACCAGCTCGGAAATAATTGTAAAAAAGAGTGAATGATTGGGAGGAGTTTCGCATTTTTGCAACAAAAAAAAATAAACTATTAAAATAGGACGGGACAAAAGTGCAAAGACGAAACCGCAATACTCCGACATACAGATTGCTAGTATTATCCATCTGCTTAATAAGCTCAGCATTATCTTCAATTACTTGTATCAATGCGCAAGTTACCGACACTGTGGCTCCTCCCAATCAACACGCTATAACGGTTCTTTACCATCACGGCATTGTTATTCCCCATCATCCCAATATGGTTTATTTCATTGATGATTTTTCGAGAGGAGTTGAGGTCAACTATAGCTTACTGCGATTCGATAAACACAGTTGGCAGCAGTGGTATAACTTCCCCGAAGTGGGCATAGGCCTCTTTTACAACTCTTATGGCAATCCACAAATCTACGGGCAAGGTTTAGCATTATATCCCTATCTTCATTTCCCTATTGTGCGTACGCCACGATTCTCGCTAAAAAATAAGGTATCATTAGGTTTGGGATACACCAATCGCCCCTTCGATATAAAACATAATCCCGAAAATCAAATTTTTGGTTCTTACCTGAATGCTTATATTGGATTAGGCTTATACGCTTCTTACCGTGTATTAAAAGATTGGTCGGTGAGTACATCTGCTTCGCTCAATCACATGTCTAATGGCTCCAGTCGTAAACCCAACAATGGCATCAACACTTTAACACTTGGTGTGGGTGCTGCCTATCATTTTACACCAGAGTTACCACCCCTATTAACCCGGCAAGTGGCTCCGCCAAGCAAGCAAAGGGATATAGAAATATTTTTGAACTATGGACGCAGTCAGGCTGCCGAGTACAATTTTAATATCTACTCCTCTGCCAGCCTCAGCATACATCATGTGTGGCATCGTTCGGTTAAATCGGCTTGGAGTGCGGGCATGGATATTTTTTATTTTGGTGCAGCGCCCTTTGTTTATCAAGAGTTTAACCATCAGGATACAAAGGCGCAACGATTGTTTTACGGAGTTAGTGGCGGTAAACAATGGATAATGGGTTCTACAACTGCATTTGTAGATTTGGGGGTTTATCTTTACTCACAAATAGATACACCGCAACCTGTTTATCCCAAAGTGGGCTTGCGCCATAACATAACCCCAAACTTGGTTGCTAATTTCAGCATCAAAGCCAGTTTTTTCAGGGCCGAATTTATGGAGTTTGGAATAGGCTATCGGTTTAATTATAAAAAGAATACCCTATGAAGAGTTATGGCTTATACTTAACAGTAATACTGGTTTCCATTCTATCGGGGTGCGATTATATGGATGCGCTTACCCGCGATGATGACAGGGTAGATAAAACATTACAACTGGAGCCTTTTGATAAAGTGGTGATAGAAACCTCTGTGAAATTAATATTGCGTAACGACACGGTACATCAAGTCAGGCTCGAAGGCCCTGCCTTTATTTTATCAGCACTAAAAATAACGCAAAACGAAAGAACTATCCATATAGAAGCCGATGGCAAAGGCTTTAGAAAAAAACAGGCTGCCGAAGTAACATTGCATGCGCCATCATTTAAAAACCTGACTTCAAACTGGCCTTGTGAAATTGCAACCTACGATACTTTAAACCTTGAGCATTTTTCGATGGTGATAAATGGTAGGGGTGCATTTACTAACAGCAATATAACAATTAAAGCTAAAAACCTAACTATTGCAGCTTATGGCAGCAATTTGGGCACCCATATTTTTAAAGGACAAGCAAACCTCTTTACGGTGGTTTCGGAAGGACTCACCACAATAGATGCCCGGGAATTGAATGTAGAAAAGGTGAAATATATCCAGCGGTCCGTGAACCCGGGTTATGTTTTTGCCACAGAAAATCTGGATGTAGAAATGGCTGCTGCAGGTAATATCTATTTTTGGGGTAATCCTGAGATAAATGTTGATAACCAACCACCTAACTACAAGGTTAAATTGGGAAAAGTGGTCGGGCAGAATAATTAATAGCAAGAAGTTCTGGTAAAGTGGTATAGTAATTAGGACGTGGCAACTCATACTGAATACCAGCATTAAAGGCTTTCATAGCAGCGTCTTTCTTGTCCTTAGCCACAAAATGTTTAGTGCTCAATTGCGTGATGGCGTTCTAGTCTGACACTAGAACACCTTCAAAGCCACACTCGTCACGCAATACATCATTTAACAACCAATAGATATTTGGCAACATTAGAAAACGGGCAATGCGCTTTAGTCTGATTAATTCTCATAGGGTTATTCTTTTTAATGCCTACCCGGCAGGTTGCTGGAAAATGCTCACAGAAACAATAACTAGTCTCTCAACAATTGATTTTATTGCAAATCTCATCAAGATAATTCTTCTTATTTTGTAGAATAAAACAAAAGCTGATTTTGCTTTTTCATAGGTATAACCAATAGGTCTTTATCTATCAAATAAAGAATATCACCCGAACCTTGTTCTACGTCTAATACTTCGGTAGTTTTTCCATCCTTATATATCTTAAAAACTTTACCACCTTTCCAATCTGACACAAAAAAGCTATTATCATCAATTACCTGTATTCCATCTAAATTCCCAACATTTTGGGTTGTAATGGTTGTAATTTCCTTTGTTTCAATATTAATTTTCTGA
>JAGXIP010000050.1 GCA_024635585.1 Saccharicrinis sp.
TTGCAGAAAATAGCAGACCATCTGCGCCCCGACATCAAAAGTTTGGCTTATGAAGAACTGCCCTGCCAACTTAGCCAGGGAAAATCCACCGTAATATTTAACGAACAAAGTTACACACTATCAGTATTTGGACCGCACAACTTGCAGAACCTAAATGGAGCTCGCCTGGTTTGTGCCGAGCTGGGTATTGCGGACGATCTTTTTTTTGAGTGCATATCCTCATTTAAAGGTGCCGCCAAACGCCTGCAAACTATACGCAGTGAAGAAAGCTCTGCGGTATTTTTGGACTTTGCCCATTCACCATCCAAACTCGAAGCAACCGTTAAAGCCGTAAAGCAACAGTTCCCGGATAGGAAGTTGGTGGCCTGCATGGAGCTGCACACCTTTAGCAGCCTAAACAAAGACTTTTTGCCGCACTATAAAAATACCATGCGCGAGGCTGATATAGCCTATGTTTATTTCAATCCTAAGGTGGTAGAACATAAAAAGCTCCCCCCAATTACAGAAGAAATGGTGCGCGAAGCCTTCGCAACTGATAACGTAACCGTATTTTCGGATACTGATAGGCTGCAACAAACCCTCCACTCGATGGATTGGGCGAACAGTAACTTACTGCTGATGAGCTCTGGTACTTTTTCGGGTATCGATTTTGCAAAGTTTGCGGAAGGTTTGTTTTAGAAAGGGAAAGCGATGGGTTGGAAGAATATGTAACCCGCCTTATTCCCCTGAAATTAAACGCTTAGAGTGCGTGTTCCAGCTTTGGTAAGGCTTAGCGCTCGTGAAATAATTACAGCAGTGCTTAAAAACTTGAAACAGATAAAAAAAGTTATTTAAAACTCAGGCGGAATTAAAATTAATGACGAATGGTGACCAAAATCACGGCTAAAGAATACAATACGATATATATTTGTAAAGCAATAATGCTATAATATTTTAAATTTTAAAAGATGAAAAAAAATATGGGATCTGCGGACAAAATTATTAGAGTAATAATCGCTGCAATTGTCGGAGTTCTTTATTTTACAGGAATAATTTCAGGAACTTTAGGTATCGTGCTCTTAGTACTTGCAGGTGTCTTTGTGCTGACAAGCCTAATTAGCTTTTGCCCACTTTACGCACCCTTTGGATTAAGTACTTGTGCGCATAGAGAAAAAAAGTAAGGCAAAACTTAGAAGGAGTCGCATTCGATAGTTTGAAATCTGAAGGTTTTTTTAATGATATCCCTGTGATCGGAACTCTGCTTTGTTTTAAAAAAATTAGGAAACTTAATTTCTGATTGCTTCCTTTTTATTCGAATATAAGCTTTATTAATGAATTGGGCATTAAAGCCCAAGAAGGAATTGATGAGCTTAAACGAAAATATTTCAATGACACAGACCATACTGAATTGGTGATAGCTAACTTATTAGGCGATTCTGTAAGGATAGCAGAAGAGTAGAAGGCAAGCGAGTGTTTAGGCCTCAGACTATTGGTGCGAGGCAGGCTGTATTATTCAGCCCCGAATCGATCAAAGGGAGATCATGAACACCAATAAAAAATAAACCACAGTGAATAAAACTTGTATTTATTTTTAGTTAGGCCGACGGTGTACGTTTATCGGAAGGCATCAATCATAAGTGCTGGGTACTCCCGACAAAGTTGCAATTGAATATTATAAGAGAAGTGTCAGCTAAATAGATTTTTAATCGATTAAATAATCTCAAACACCTAAAAATGAAGCAATCCATCAGGATCTTTTTTCAGGCTTTATTATTGTTAATATTCAGTTTTTCCGCAACGTTTGCCCAAACAAATCACTGGACCAGATTTAGAGGATACGATGGTCGAGGAGTCGATTCAAATGTATCGGCAAAAATTCCTGAAGTCTGGGATACAATTGATTATAAATGGAGGACAACACTCCCCGGAATTAGCAATGCTTCGCCGGTAGTGTGGGGAGATACCATTTATGTATGCAGTGCTGACGAAATAAACAACATTGGATATTTACTTGCATTGAATGATGGGAGTGGAGAGATATTGTGGCAAAAGGAATTTGATTTGAGCGAATTAACAATGCATGTTGAAAATAATCGGTCGTCAGCTACACCAGCAGTTGACCAAGGGAGTGTTTATGTTGTTTGGTACTTCAAGGAAAAGACACAGTTATTTGCAATATCACATCAGGGCGAAATGAAATGGGAAGCAGAATTTGGCGGTATCGAAGCCCGACATGGTGCCGGAAGTTCGTTGACACTTACCGATAACCTTGTTGTTTTCACTCGCGAACAAGAAGAGGGTTACAGTTTACTTCAAAGCACATGGGTTGCTGTGGATAAATTCACTGGCGAAACAGAGTGGGAACTGAATCGTGAAACTGCTAAATCCAATTCATTTTCAAATCCATTGTTGATTCAACAGGAAGATCAGTCAGATCAATTGGTGTTTGGAAGTGAGTCGTGTGGGCTTACCGGAGTTGATCCCGAGACGGGGAATGTTTTATGGGAACGAAAAGAATTATTTCCTGCGCGGGTTGTTGGATCTCCATTTTATACCAATGGATTAATTGTTGCCAATCTCAAAGGAAAAGCCTTGGTAATCGATTTTAATTTAACCACAGGGCAACCCGCCGATACAGCACGTTATGAATTGTCACGTAATATATCCCCCTATGTGCCTACACCTATTGTAGTTGGAGAGTATCTTTACCTATTTACTGATAACGGAACTGTTGCCTGTGTGCAACTTGAAACTGGCCAAATAATATGGAAAGAAAGACCTGCCGGAGCCATCTATGGTTCTCCCATATGTGTAAACGGAAATTTGTTTTGCATTACAAAAGATGGTGAAGTGCTTGTAATTAAAGCCGACCCCAACTATCAATTGTTGGGGGTTAATCCATTAGGCGATGGAAGTTTTTCTACACCTGTAATGTGCGGCTCAGGAATGGTTTTTCGAACTTTTTCAGAAATTATGTTGCTTGAGAATTTAAAATAGTATGGGTAAAACGATTTCATAATGTACTTTAGTGAACTATCTTAGCGTTTCAATCACCTCGTTATAATATTCTTCGACTCTCACATATGGATCGCCTTTGGCCAGTGACTCAATGGGTAAATAGCCTTTGTAGTCTGAGTTTAATATGATTTGTTTTATTCTTTTAAATTCGTATCGTAAATTTCATTGAAACCACATTGACAACTACAAATCGGAATAATTAGTTGGGTGCAAATAATATTTATCGATGTGCGAAACTGTATTTGCGTATTGTTTGTCGGCTTTTAAGGTTTGCCAAAGAGGCGCAATCCTAAAAGCATCCCAAAGTTTCGTATGCGCTTCCTTGTTCTCGAATGTTGTAAGGTACATGAGGTTCGGCATCATCGCACCTGAAATTACTTCGCCAAAGAAAATAGGTTGGAATCCCAGATCCATAAAAAGCTGCGATTCTCCACCATCGGTAAACATTTGCACCTTTTTCTGATAATATTTCTCAGTAGCTCCCTGATAGCTTCTTAATTCATAAATCCGTTCCGATGGGGGAGTGCTGTGTTTTGGAACGCCAAATTCAGGCATCGTTTTAAAGGCACGTAATAAAATACTTTCAATTCTGGCGTACGGTGCATTATCGTAGGTAGCATCGATATAATCGCTGCCATCTTTTTGGTATTTCTTGTCCTTGCTCAACTTCGGTTCAAGTTTTTCAAATTCATCAATCGATTTAAAAGGAATAAATACATAAACCAATTTACCCGCGTTTTCATGTTCTTCTACCGGTTTAAAAACGCCTACCTTGCTAATTCCTGCACGATGCATGGCTGGTATAAATGCGTCTTTTAGGTACTTGTCCAATCCTTGTTCTTGCTGTGCATTTTCAAGATTGTAAATTTTAATTTGGTAAATATTACGTTCGGCGGCTACCCCCGAAATGGTAAGCATCAGAAGACCTATAATAAATAACGCGGTATTGTTACGACTTAGTGTATTAATAAATCCCTTGTTTTTCATAATCAATTTTTTAGTGTGAGATAAAGAGTAGCTCTATGAATTACAATGTATAATCGTATTTATTTTTGTGTCATAATAAAGTAATAGGGCAATAATTGAAAGCTCAATGGATTAGGTGTTCAAAAATACAAAATTATTGCTCCTAATCAAGTATCTGATTACCAATCCTCGCAAATGCATTTTGTGTTTGGCAAGTTCGCTTTTCTAATTTACCATTCCCCAAAGTAAAACGTTTCATTTCTCAGGTACATTTTTTATTCACTATTAAAACATATATGACTACAATAGGTATACTTTTAAATATTGCAATTCGGATTCGTAGGTGCGTTATATTGCGGTTGATTGGACAAAAAACTGGATTGGTTTGCTTTTAGAAGTGACAATCTATATTTTTGTAAAAACTAAAAGATAATTTATAGTAGCATCACAAAAAATATTGAATATGGGTTTATTAAAGGAGGAAAAGGACATCAAATTGCTGAAGAATATAGCGTTATTAATTTTTATGGCAGGAGCATTATTGAAAATATGGCATCATGACACTCCCGGTAATGTTGTTGGTGGAATCGGTATAGTGTTATGGCTTGTTGCTTTAGCGTTTCAACAAATTCAAAGAAAAAAAGGCAAGCGTGCGTAATGGCTCAAATAATATGACTTTTTCGATTATTTTAAACCAAAAATAAGGCTTACATTTAAAAGAAGAAGCTATTCTTTCTGCATTGGCTCTTGATGTTTTAAAATCGTCATAAACAGAAGGCGAAAATTTGAATTATGAGCAAATTAATTTTATTTCTCGTTGCAAGCTTTTTAATAACAAGTTGCAACCAAAATTTGAAACAAGAAGAACTTATTACGGTTAAAGGTAAAATATCCGTTGAAGACATGGGTGTCAGCTTAATTCATGAACATATAATTGTTGATTGGATAGGAGCTGATAGTACGGGTTACCACCGTTGGGACAGGTCGAAAGTGATAGAGCGCGCGCTTCCTTTTTTAATGGATGCCAAAGAAAAAGGGGTAAACACCATTTTTGAATGCACCCCGGCTTATTTGGGACGCGATCCTTTATTGCTCAAAGAACTTTCTGAAAGAACAGGAATTAATATTGTTACTAATACAGGTTATTACGGTACAAATGACAATAAATTCATCCCTAAACATGCCTTTGACGACACACCTGAAAGTATTGCCCGTATTTGGATTGAAGAATTTAACGATGGGATTGAAGGAACAGATGTGTTTCCGGGATTTATAAAAATTGCAGTTGAAAGAATAGATACACTATCATCACTGCATGAAAAAATTGTTAGAGCAGCAGCAATTGCGCATAAAGCCACCGGATTGACCATCGTTTCACATACAGGCACGGATGGCCCTGCATTTGCGCAATTAGAAATTCTGAAAAATGAAGGGGTTTCTCCCGAAGCCTTTGTTTGGACGCATGCACAGCATGGCACTTTTGATGGTTATATTGAAGCGGCAAAACAAGGCGCATGGATTTCCATTGATAATGTTAATAGCACCAAGGCGAATAAATCCGGTGGGATTGATTGGTATGTAGAACTATTAACAAAATTAAAAAAAGAAAATGTGCTACATAAAATATTAATTTCACATGATGCAGGTTGGTACAACGTAGGTCAGGAAAATGGTGGCCGGTATCGCAGTTATACCGATATTTTCGAATATCTTATACCTAGGCTAAAGGCAAATGGATTTAGTCAAGAAGATATTGATTTATTGCTTATTAAAAACCCCAAGAGAGCCTATGGTGTGAAAATAAGAAAACTATAATATTAAAAGATAACTTACTGAATGCTAATTGAATATAAAATATAACAAACTGCTACTAGTAGTGCGTCCTTAAAATTTCATAGACAAATTCGGCAGTTTATCTTATGCTGCCTTAGCAATTCGGCATGTTAATCTTTGTGCCAAGGTATGCATAAA